>JBBQGT010000020.1:0-31097 GCA_038323265.1 Tepidiformales bacterium | reverse complement strand
ATCGAGAAGCTCAACTCGATCGGCGTGCCCTGCTGCCCAATCCTCAGTTCGAAGCTCGCCGCCGAAGACGCTCACTACCGCGCTCGCGCTGTGCACATGGAATGGGAGGACGAGCAGGTCGGCACGCTGAAAGGCACGCGTCCCGTACCGATCTTCTCCAAGACCCCTTCAAAGATCTGGCGAGGGACGGCTGCGCCTGGAGCGGACAACACAAAAATCTACGGCGAACTGCTCGGCAAGACACTCGAGCAGCTCGACAAGCTCCGCTCGGAAGGCGCGATTTAAATCAATCCAAGGACGTGGAAGATCTCCTCGAAGGCTGCCAGGTTTCCGGGGTTGAAGTGCGGCAAGGCGTACTGGATCGTCCCATCGGTGCCTACGATCACCACCCCGCGCTTCGCCTTGCGTTCGTCGAAATCCCACATGCCATAGGCTTTCACCGTGTCTCCATGGAAGTCGCTGATGAGTGGGAACGGGTAGTGGTCGCGTTCATGGAACTTGGCATGGGAGCCCAGCCCATTCGTGTTAATCCCGAAAACCTGCACGCCCGCGTTCGCCAACAACTCGTGCTCCTGCGCGAACGCCTTGAGTTCGCTCGTGCAGATCGGCATGCCGTCGTCCTGGTAGAAGATCAGCATCACCGGCCCATTCGCTGTCAGCGACCATAGACGCACCTCGATCTCTTCGCCGCCATCGAGCACCGCCGGAAGCGTGAAATCGGGCGCAACGTCGCCGATTTTGAGGCTCACTGCGGTTTCGACCTCGTCCTCGCTCATGGCGACTCCTTGAAGCCCGGCGGCTTCAGCGACATGCCGCGCGTGGCTGCCAATACCCGCACGCGGCCAAGGCCAGCGCTGTCCGTCAGTTGCTCAAGGGCGCGCCGCCGGACGAAATACTCAGCCATATCCGAGCGCGCCGATTCGACCAATGACTGCGCCCCCAACTCGTGGAGGAACGACGCCTGGCTGACCGGCCCAAACGGTTGCATGCCGGCGTCCTCCGCGGCCGCGCTGAGTTCTGAGAAGTTTACGTGCGTGGTGATGTCTTGCTCGCCGACGTGAATGTACGGATTTTCGTGCGCGGTGTGGCGGTAAAAGCACAGCAGCGTCCCCGCCGTGCGCCACTGGGCCCACAATTCGGCCTGCGGGTAGCCGTAGTCGAAAGTCAGCACCGCGCCGCACTCCACAAGCGAACACAGCGCGAGCATCGCGGGGTATGCGCCGGGATTCACCTCGAAGCGTCCCTCGGCCGGCGCATCTTCGATCGTCGTCACGCCGCCGGTAGCTTCAACGAACCTGGCGCCGTCCCAACGCACAAAAACCTCGACGACGCCCCTTGCTCCCGCATCGAACATCCGCACCGGAAAGGCGTCGAACAGTTCGTTGGTGACCACCACGCCGTTTTTGACGGATGCGAGGGGCCCGGTGTGCCAATTGACCCGCTGGTCGATGCCCGGCGAGTTCGGCTCGAGGGCCACGTAGCGGATCGCTGCGCCGAAGCCATCGTCTCTGCCCTCGGCCCAATCGAGAATCGCACCAGCAAGTGCGCCACTCCCTGCGCCCGGCTCGATGATGTGAAAACGGCGGGGCCGTCCGAGTTCTTCCCAGATCGCGCGGCACCAGGCCGCCACCGTCCAGCCGAAGAGCGGGTCGACGGTGGGGCTGGTCAGGAAGTCGCCCTGCTTTCCAACACGCCCAGGGTTCCGGTAGTAGCCGTGCACCGGGTGATAGAGCGCCAGTTCCATGAACCGCTGAAAGGCGATTGCGCCGCCGTCCATCTCATCGATGATGGCAGTCACGAGCCGCGCGTTGCCGATCGCTGCTTTGCCGGGGCTAAGGTCCAGAGTCACCTCGCTATCATAGTGGGCGAGTGCTCCGGCACAGAACGCTACTTCGGTGGGATCACCGTCGCTTCGCCGTCAACAACCACCTTGCCATCCTGGTTCGTGACGGTGGTCTTGAACTTTAGCCACTTGCGCGCTTCCACCTTTTCGGAGCACTCGATGCGCGCAGTCACGGTGTCGCCGATGAACACCGGCGCGCGAAACTGCAGGTTTTGGCCGGCGTAGATGGTCCCCGGTCCTGGCAGCTTCATGGCAATGACCGTGGAGATGAACGAGGCCGTGAGCATGCCATGCGCGATGCGCTGTTTGAACATGCCTTCCGCAGCTGATACCGCATCAACGTGCGCGGGGTTCATATCGCCGGTGATCCCGGCAAACAGGTAGACGTCCGTTTCGCTGAGGGTTTTGGTGAAGGTGGCGGAGTCGCCGAGTTGGATTTCTTCGTAGGTGGCCATGGGCGAAAGCATGCCCGAGAGCGTCGCACCGGGGAAGCGCTACGCCGTCGGTTCCGGGCGTTTCGCGGTGCGTCGCCTCGCCGCGTTGGTGCTTGAGGTGGCGCCGCGCCGTTTGACGCACAGCCCGGCACTCGCAAGTTCCCCGTTCTTCTGCCCGGGGAACGTCGACCTTTGGATAATTCGCACAAAGCCGCTCGGCCTCTAGATGTCGTTGCCTTCCAAGAAATCCTTGCGCTTTTTCATGGTTGCCAGGATTTGAGTCAGGTCTACTCCCGGGGCAATCTTCTGAAGTTTTGAAGGATCCTTCAACAGACCATTTAGCGAAGTTACCAGGCTCTTTTTACCAGCGATCAAGCCCTTCGTGAACGTCTTTTTGAAGCGTGATTCGTACGGCGCCATTACGTCCTTAAAGGAACCTGAGTCAATCTTGCGGGTAGAGCTGGCGGCGCTCTGGATTACCATGTCCCAAATGCGATTACTGATCGGGTCGTAGTTGTTCGCCGCAAGTGCCTTAACCTCAGGGTCAGATTTCCATACCTGCATGGCAGAATCCACGGTGATGGTGAAGTCATCGTTAATCTTCGTCGTCTGGAAGTAACTCATGTCAGTTCCCATCCAGATGTTGTCGATCATCGTCAGGCTATACGGCGTGACGAAGAAGTTCTCTTTATTGAACATGAACAGCCGGTCTTTATTTCCGGTGAACAGGTCCACCGCGGTGGTCATGCCCAACGCCTCGATCGATCGCACATCTTTGAAAATGCGAAGCGGTGAGTCCTTACGAAGTTTGCGTCCACCAAGCAGCTTCTTCTCCGTATGCTTCTTCCCTGGGTCAGTCTTCGTCGCTTTACCTACCGCGTCCCCGAACTCTTGGCCTACGGCGATATCCTGGACGATCACCCCAGGTTGGTCCAGCATCCCCACCAGACCCTGTGCGCGTTGATTCTTCGCGGTTTTGCCCTTTGGCCCCTTGACGTCGGGAGCATTCGCGCCGGCACTTGGCACCAACGGTAGAAGCGCCGTTTTGATCTGCGCCCGCTCCTTCGGCGCCACAATTCTCGTTCCGGGGGCGGTCACCAGTTTGTGTTTGCCGGACTGGCCAACTTCGTTGTGCAGCAGGGCGGCCATCGCGCTCTCCGAGGCCATATCTTCTCCGGGCTTTACGACTACTTCGTAACCCTTCTCGCCCGCAAACAGGACTCCGCCGCCGCCGCCGCTGCTTGCATCCAGGAACTTGGCACTTGGCCATTTCGTACCTTGCCAGTTCAGCTTCCTCTGAATAGGCATGTAGCCCGCGGCCGCGCGCATCGTGCTGCCGCTCGCTAGGAGGCGCTGAACCGCCTTGTTCCCCAGCGCCCCCTGTAACCCGAGAAGGTCCCCAGACCCTAAACCGCCCCGTGATGTCACGGGTTCCAGCGCCCGGCTGATTGCCCCCGTTCCCGAGTTATGGGACGCGTGCCCGGTGGTTCCACGGGGGTTCACAATTGCGCGATTCCGCCGTACGGCGCGAAGCCGTTCTAAGTCCATGGAAGTCTCCCACCTGCACGTTTTGGGCGAGCTTCAAGGCTCGCCCTCCGAAACAGCGCATGCCAAATTCAGTGTGACAGGAACACTACACCAGATCGCGCGCGGACGGCGTCCGTCGTCGTCTCAGGCGCCGCGCGAAGCGAAAACCGTCCTGCAACCAGATGCGGGGGCATGTTCGGCGACGCGCGCACTCTCTTGTCGAGCGCCCAAACTGCCGTCTGATACTATCAATGGCGGTGTCTGCGCAGGCTGGATCGGCGGAGCCGGTTGTCCTTGAACCGGCGCAACGCGAGGAGGCGTACCTCCCCGCGGTAGATGAAGTTGTCTTCCGAATGCGCCAGTCCGTGGCAGCCGGGGGGCACTGGTTCGAAGCCCTGCTAGATGCCGTCAAGGCGTGGCGTCAGCCCACTGAAATCATCGGTGACCGTACCTACCAGTTCCTCGTCCACGGTGAAGCCTTCGATTGGCTGCTGCTCGCCGAACGGCTGCTCGATGAGATGCCGGACCTTGTCCCCTGGCGTGAGTCAGACGCGCTGGTTTTCGAGAATCGTTGGCCACTAGAACTGGATGACGCCGAATTCGCAGAACGCATCGGTCAGGCGAAGCACAGCGCCCACCTCAATTTCATGTACGGCGTGCTCGTTGAAGAGGCGCTGCAACTTTCCATCGAAGAGGAAATTCACAAAGAGAATCGCAATCGCCCATGGGGCCAGGATCCTCGGATAGACGAGACGATGTTCGAGCGCGTCTACGGTAAGGCTCGAATCGAACTATTCGCGCTCTACTACGAAGAGACCGGCACGTTCCTTCGCGGCGATATCTCCCTCTCCGAATGGAAGAGCTTCACGTACTGGCTGTTCAAGCAGCGCCTGAAGCGCCAGGACAAGGCCCGCGTTGCCAGCGACACGCGCAAAGGCCTCGCCCAGTTGACCCGCATGGAACTGGCCGTCAGCGAACGGCGCCACGGCGCACCGCTTACCGAGACGGACTTCGCCGCGCGCTACGGTTAAGCGGTTTACGCCGTAATCCGTGCCGCCGGGCGCGCGTATTCGGCGTTGCCGGTACGCTATCAGTCTATGAGGCCAGCGCGTGGGATTTGACCTTGAGGCCCTGATTAAGGCCGTCGGCTACATCGGCCTCTTCGCGATCATCTTCGCCGAGACCGGGCTGTTGATCGGCTTCTTCCTGCCCGGCGACACCCTCCTCATCACCGCTGGCCTCCTTATCCAGCGCGGCGACGTCAGCCTATCGCTTTGGGTGTTGATCCCGCTGCTCATTGTAGCCGCTGTCGCAGGCGATGCCGTCGGATACCAGATCGGCAAACACGCCGGGAGACGAATCTTCAACCGCCCGGATTCGCGGCTCTTCCGTCGCAAACACCTGGAGAAAGCGGAAGCGTTCTACGAAAAGCATGGCGGAAAGACGATCATTCTTGCTCGCTTCCTCGCCTTTATTCGCACCTTTGCGCCAACTGTGGCGGGCGCGGCGAACATGCCGTACGCCAAGTTCGCCGCCTACAACATCACCGGCGCCGTGCTCTGGGTGCCCTCGATGACGTTCCTCGGCTACTTCTTCGGCAAGACAATCCCCCCGGAATACGTGGACCTCTTCTTCATCGCCCTGGTTGTTGTGATGGTGGTGGCATCCACCGCTCCTGCGCTCTTTCACCTCTGGCGGCAGCGTCGCCAGAAGGCCAGCGAAGCAGCGTAGCTCAGGAAGAAGCGGCAGCGCCGTTGAGCTACGCGCGGCGTTCCATCCAGGCCTTCAGCGCCCATTCCGTGCTATCGAAAGCCAACTCGTCCCAGGGGATCGCGTCTGGCGCGAACCAGCGGGCTTCGCTGCACTCATCGCCCGCCGAACCTTCGCCCATCGCCCGGCCCTCGTACACGATCACCACCACCCCCGGCCCTGGCCGCGTAAATACGCCCACCAGCGAGAGGTCGAGAACCTCCAGATTCGCCTCCTCAAGCGTCTCGCGCGCGGCGGCCTCTTCGGCCGTCTCGTCCATGTCCATGTAGCCGCCCGGAAACACCCAGCTGCCAATCCGAGGTTCGATGGCGCGGCGGACCAGCAGGATGTGCCCGTCTTCGCGCACTGGGATCGTGCCGGCCACCGGCCGCGGGTTGATGTAGTGCACGAAGCCGCAGTCGAAACAGACCAGCCGCCTCTTCGAGTCCCCTTCGGGCACGGCGGTGGTCAGGCGTTGCCCGCAATGCATGCAGTAACGGCTAAATGCGTGGGGATGACTGGTGCTCATCGATCAAGCTTACTCATAAATCGCGCGACATCCGTACGGATCTTCGCTAGCGGTGCGAAGGTGCCTGCATGCCCAGCGATTCCGGGCCTTCGACCCACGACTCTCCGTCCGCCCACACTTCCTTCTTCCACACCGGCACGCGCTTCTTAATCTCGTTCACCAGCCAGTGGCCGCCTTCGAATGATTCGGCCCGATGCCCGCTGCTGACCGCGATTAACAGGCTCGTCTCGCCAATCTCCAACCGCCCCGTGCGGTGCAGCGCAGCGACATCCTCAAACCCGAACTTGGTGATCGATTCCTGGGCGATTTCGCGCATCACCTTCTCCGCCATCGTGGGGTAGGCCTCGTAGTCCAGGTAGTTCACGCTCCGCCCGAGGTTGTTGTCCCTCACGATCCCAAGGAAGACGTTGATCGCCCCTGCGCGCGGGCTCGCAACCGCCGCGACCGCTTCAGCAGTGTCCAGGAAGTCCGGGGTTACGCGAATGAGCACTGATTAGCCTCCAGAGACCGGCGGGATGAGAGCTAGAGTCGATCCTGCGTGCACGGCGTCCGACTCGCGCGCGTACTCCTCGTCCACGGCGTACAACAAGTTCGGCGCGAACGCTTGCAGCGGCGGATAGCGCGCAAGGATTGCGTCCCTCGCCGACGCGACCGTGGCTGGTTCCGAAAGCTCGAGCGTGAACTTGCGCGTCCCAGCCTTTTCGGCAACGGAAGCGAAAAGCAGGACAGTGATCTCCATGCCGTCCATTGTAGCGACGCCCGGCGTGGCGGGCGCGGATATAGACTGCCGCAATGCTCTCAAAGATCGGCTCGGCGGCAATCGACCTCCTCTACCCGACGCGTTGCGTGCACTGCGGGGAATTCGGCGCTCTCTTGTGCCGAAGTTGCGAACTCGGTATGGAGACGGCATACGGTCCGGGTCGCTGTCCACACTGCCGGGCGCGCTGGGAAGGCACGGACAACTGTCCCCGCTGCTACGGCCTTCAGGCGATCGACGGCGTGCTCGCCGCCGTCGAGATGATTGGCCCGGCACGCAAGATCGTCCATGCACTGAAATACCAGTACGTGCGCCAGGCTGCAGCCGTCATCGCCCCGCATCTGCTCGCGGCCTGCGAGGATAGGGAATTTGATGCTGTGTTTTCGGTCCCCTTGCACCGCTCAAGGCAGCGCGAGCGCGGGTTCAACCAGGCAGCGCTCCTCGTCCGGCAAGCAGGCTGGCCCGACCCGCCGGGAGACCTCGTCCGCATCAAAAAGACGACCCGCCAGGTGGGCATGCATGAAGGCGAGCGGCGAGCCAATGTCGCTGGCGCCTTCGTCTATCGCGGCCCTGCCCTCACCGGCATGCGCGCCGCCATCGTCGATGACGTGATAACCACCGGCGCCACCGTTCAGGAATGCGCGACCGTCCTGAAGGAAGCTGGTGCCCGCGAGGTGTGGGGCGTGGCCTTTGCGCGGGCAAGCTACAAATTCGAATCGCCGAGCGCCGGGATCGATGATTAGCAGTTCGCGCACGAAGTCTGGCGCTCGTGTAGGCGACATAAGTGGTTCATCCCCTCTTTACACGTGGTGCGTAGAATGTGGGATGCCGCCGGAGCCAATCCGGCGATTTTCTTTACGCGGAGCACTGCTTGGCTTCCGGAGCCCTCACGCTTTCTCCAGCCGCGGCGGACGCCGCCCAGGTGCTCGCCACCGTGCGCAGCGAAGTGCACCGCGTGATCGTCGGCCAGGACACGCTGATTGATCGCCTTCTCGTCGGAATGCTCTGCCACGGTCACGTTCTCGTCGAAGGCGTGCCGGGGCTAGCCAAGACGCTCACCGTCTCAACCCTCGGCGCGGCCCTGGACCTGAAACATGTGCGCATTCAGTTCACGCCGGACCTGCTCCCTGCAGACCTCATTGGCACCGAAATCTTCAGTCCGCAGGATGGCCGATTCACCGTGCGGCGCGGGCCCCTGTTCGCCAATATCGTCCTCGCCGACGAAGTGAATCGTGCGCCCGCTAAGGTTCAGAGCGCACTCCTCGAAGCCATGCAGGAGCGCCAGGTGAGCATCGGCGGCGAAACGTTCCCGTTGGACGAGCCGTTCCTAGTGATGGCCACCATGAACCCCATCGAGCAGGAAGGCACCTATCCCCTCCCCGAAGCTCAACTCGACCGCTTCCTGCTCAAGGTGCGCGTGGACTACCCGACGCGTCCAGAAGAGCGCCAGATCCTCGAGATGAGCCTCAACGGCTCGCTGCCGAAGGTGCGAGCCGTGGCTTCGCGTGAGTCGTTGGCAGCGGCGCGCCGGTCCGTGTCTGAAGTGACCCTGGACGAGGCGCTGAAGGACTACATTGTCCAGTTGGTCTATGCCACACGCCGGCCAGCGGCCTACCGCATGCCCGAACTCGCCTCCCTCATCGCCTACGGAGCCTCGCCGCGAGCCTCCATCGCTCTCGCCCAGGCAGCACGCGCGCACGCCTTCCTTAACGGGCGCGCCTACACAACGCCAGATGACGTGAAGGAGTTGGCGCACGACGTACTCCGCCACCGCATCGTTACCACCTACGAGGCCGAGGCGCAGGAACTGACCACAGACGACCTGATCGACCGTGTGCTCGAAGGCATCGATGTCCCCTGACGGGGCGAGGTAGCAGGATGCGCAGCCCGTTTCGTCGTACCGCCGGCGCACCCGCCGATGCCCAGGCAACAAGCCTGCGCCCAAGCGGGCCTGGCAACATCTCGCCCGAAATGCTCGACCGCGTGAAGGCGATCGAGATCAAAGCGCGCCGTCTGGTCAATGATCTGTTCCTCGGCGAATACCACGCCGTCTTTCGCGGCCGCGGAATCGAATTCGACGAACTGCGGCCGTACGTTCCCGGCGATGACGTGCGTTCCCTGGATTGGAAAGCGATGGCGCGCACCGGTGTGCCTTCAATCCGAAGGTACCGAGAAGACCGCGACCTCACCGTGCTCTTTGTCGTGGATGTCAGCGCCTCGCAGGCTATCGGTGCGCTCCCGCGGACGAAGGAGGACCTCGCAGCTGAGATCTGTGCGGTCCTCGCGCTCGCCGCCATTCGCAACAAAGACAAAGTTGGCCTCCTGCTCTTTGCCAGCAAACCGGAGCGATACGTGCGACCAGCCGGTGGCTCCACCCACGTCCTCCGCGTCGTGCGCGAGGTGCTGTGGGCCCAACCAGAGACCCGTGGGACGGATATCGGCGCTGCCCTGGAATACCTCACCGGCGTTCAGAAACGCCGAGCCACCGTTTTTCTCGTCTCCGACTTCCTTACCACCGACTATGGCCGCCAGTTGCGTGCCGCTGCTCGGCGCCACGACATCATCGCCATCCGCGTGCGTGAGCGGCTCGACGAAGCACTCCCCGATGCGGGCATTATCCGGCTAACCGATGCCGAGTCCGGCTTGCCTTTGGAGGTCGATTCGAGCAGCGCCGTCGTCCGCGAAGCCTACTTCGAACACGTTCGCGACCTCGACGACGACCGCAAGCGACTCTTTGGCTCGCTCGGTGTCGATGAAATTCGTGTCTCCGTGGGCCAGGATTACGTCCCTGCGCTGCTCGCCTTTTTCAAACGGCGCGGCGTGGCGGTAGCCTGATGCGAAGGTTGGCCGCCTGCCTCGCTGCCGTCAGCCTGTCGCTCCTCGTGGTCGCCAACGCGGCCGCGGACGACGGTGACACGGCCATACTTGCGCGCCCATCGTTCGGCGTCGGTGAACAGGTCGCCATGCGTCTCACCGTCAGCACACCAGCCGGCCAAACCGTGGAGGTGAACCCCGGCGGCGGCGAATGGAACCAGGTGGAAGTGGTGCGCGTCACCGCAACCAGTTCGCGCCCCGTTGGCGACCGGGCCATCACCACCATCGATCTTGTCGTCGCCTCGTTCGCACCCGGCAAGGCGAAATTCCAGCCTGTGGTGAGCATCGTCAGCGGGTCCGAGGTCACTCAGCGCGCACTCCCCGTGCTGAACCTCAACGTCCTCTCCGGTATCGGCCCCAACGACAAACTCGAAATTTCTCCGCTCGCCCCACCGGCAGAGATCGAGGGCGCGGAGTCACCGCTTCTCCGCCCGGCCATCGCCCTCGGCGTGGTCGTCGGGCTGTTCGTCGTCGCGGGAGGGCTTTTCCTTGCGGCGCGCGCGCTTAGCCGCCGGCCGAAGCGCGCACCGTTCGAAGCGCCCCAAGTCGCACAGCCCCCAACGTTGACTGGCGCCGAGGGGATGATCGATAGCGATCCGGTAGGCGCCTACCGCACACTCTCCTACGTAGTGCGGAGTGCGCTTGGGAGCAAGTACGGCTTCCCCGCGTCCTCGCTCACCACGCCCGAACTCAAGCGCCGCATGGAATCAGCGGGCGTCGACCGTTGGCAGGCGCGGCTCGTTGGCGGCCTGCTCGAAGAATGCGACGCCGTCGTGTACGCCGGCTATCGGCCGGCCGGTGAACGCCGCAACGCAGACCTCAACATGGCGCGAGAAATCGTCGAAGGCGTCGCCTGATGGAATTCGCCTCTCCCACTGCCCTGACCCTCGCCGCCCTGGCTCTGCCTGTTTTCGTGTTCGCACGCGGGCGCACCGGGCGCCAGGTGATGATCCCTTCGAGTGCGCCACTGGCTGGCGCGCCCAAAACGCTTCGCCTGCGGCTACTGCCCTTCTTGCCAATCCTGCGAGTGCTCGCGATCGTTGCACTGGCGGTGGCCGTGGCCGGTCCGCGAGTGGGCGATGCGAACGCCGTCGTGCCGGGCCAGGGTGTCGATATCGCCCTCTCGCTCGATATTTCCAGTTCGATGAACACCGCGGGATTTGGCGGCGCAACCCGCCTTGAGGCCACCAAAAAAGTCATTCGAGACTTCATCAAAGGCCGTGATAGCGACCGCATCGGCCTCGTGGTGTTTCAGCGCGACGCGCTTCCGCTCGCTCCCCCCAGCCTCGATTACCAGGCACTGGACCGCATCGTCAGCGAGTTGCAGAGCGGCCTGTTGCCGGACGGCACCGGCATCGGCGTGGGACTGGCGGGTGCGCTCAACATGCTCCGTGATTCCACCGCCGCCAGCCGGATCGTCATCTTATTGACCGACGGGGACCACAACGCCGATTCGATCACACCCGAAGACGCAGCCCAACTCGCTGTCGCTCTCAAAATCCGCGTCTACACCATTGGCGTCGTCTCCACGAATGCCGTCGGACAGGCTGATGTCGATGAGAAGTTGCTGCAGACGATCGCCGACCGAACGGATGGCAAGTACTTCAAAGCAAACAACCCGCAGGCGCTGGCGGATGTCTATTCCGAAATCGCCAAGTTAGAGACCAGCCGGGTCGGGCGCGAGCGTTTCGAGCGTTTCACCCAGTTGGCCCCTCTTTTTGCGGGAGCGGCCGCGGCGTTGCTCCTGGCTGACCTTGCATTGCGCGGCACCTGGCTAAGGCGAAACCCCGCATGAACGAAATCGCATTCGTGCGCCCGTGGTTGCTGCTTGCGCTCGCCCTCGTTCCGCTCGCCCTCAGTGCTTGGGTCATCGGTGTGCGCCGCACGGCGCGCAAAATGTACGCGTTTTCCCGGGCCAGACCTGCTCGCCCGCCCTACCTCGCCGCTGTGCTCTTCGCCGGCGCGGCCATGCTCGCGCTCGTCGCTGCCGCGCTGCCCCAGTGGGGCACAACGCAATCGCACTTGCCCCGTAACGGTGCCGACCTCGTGATCGTCATGGACATTTCTCGCAGCATGGATGCTCGCGATGTCGCACCCAGCCGCCTCGAAGCGGCCAAGGCCGCTCTCGCCCAGACCCTAACCCGCCTCGGCGGCGATCGCGTTGGGCTCGTGGTCTTTGCCGGTACATCGCGCGTGCGCTTTCCGTTGACCACCGATATCGACGCCGCCACACAGGTGATCTCCTCTCTGGATAGCGGCACGATCATCGTCGAGGGCGGCACCAACGCGACGCTTGGCCTCGACCTCGCAATCGCGGCGTTCGAAGAAGGCCGGCCCGGTGGCCGTGCGGTGCTTCTGATTAGCGATGGCGACGACCTCGGTGGCGACCCCGCGGCCAGTGCCGAGCGCTTCCGCCAATCAGGCATCGAATTGCTGGTGGCTGGCGTTGGCACTGCCGAAGGTGCCCGAGTCCCGGTCATCGACCCCAAGACTTTTCGGCCCGGCGACAAGCTGGACGCCGCCGGCCAGCCCATCGTTTCGAAGCTCAACGAGACATTCTTGCGAGCCTTAGCCACGGCATCCGGGGGACGCTACCTCGGGTCGGACCCTACGACGCTGCCCGGCACCGTTGCCGGGAGGCTCCAGGTCCTAAAAAGCGCACAGGTGGATGAGCGCGCGACGACGATCCCGATCGAGCGCTTCCAGTTGTTTGCCGGCGGGGCGCTCGTCTTGCTCATGCTGGCGAGCCTCGCTGAGTGGCTAAGCCGGAAGGGCCGCCAGATGGGCCTCGCGCTCGCTGGGACGTTTGCCGCCTTGCTCCTTGTAGGCTGCGCGTCAGACGCATACTCCGCGAACGAGGCCGGGCGAGAGGCACTGCAGCGCGGCGACACAACCCTGGCAATCGATAAGTTCATCGAAGCCCAGGCGGCCAGGCCCGACGATGCCCAAATAAGCCTCAACCTGGCCTCTGCCTATCACAGCGCCGGCCGGTTCGACGAGGCGACCCTCGCGGCGCGGCGAGTCACTGCTTCTCCTGCCTCCGAGGACCGCGCGAGAGCGTTCGCCAGCATCGGCCACCACGCCTTCGCAACCGGACAGTTGGACGACTCGCTCGACGCCTTCCACCGGTCTTTGCTCGAAGACCCGAACGACGAAACAACGCGCCACGACTACGAAGTGGTGCGCCGCCTGCTCAACCCGGCTGAAGAAGAACAACCCGCGGATGAGCCGCCTAACCCCTCGCCGACCCCAGGCGACGACGGAGGAGAAGGCGGCGCCGGTGGCCAGACAGCGCCGTCGCCCACTGGCACTCCGTCTCCTTCGAGAGGCGCCACTACTCCTCCGGCCGCTACGCCCCAGCCTGGCGCGGGACAGAGCCGCGATGGCGCCACCATCGATAAGCAGCTGCGTGACATCGATGCCCAGGTAGCGCGATTGGTGCAGGATGGCGGTGACACGCCAACGGCGGCCCAGGCGCTCGAGATCCTCCGGTTGCTCGCCGAACGCGCCCGCATCGCCGCTCAACGCGACGGCGAAACCTCCAACAACCCGCGCGACTACTAATTCGGCCTTCCGGGCGCGACGAACAAAGAGGCCCCAACCTGGGGCCCCTTCGAAACGATTTGCTTTCGGCGCTTACTTCTTGACGCGGATGTGCTCCGGCTTGCCGCCGATCTTCGGCGTCACTGACTTCGGTCCACCGAAGCCCGGTTTCGCCGGTTGGCCGGGCTTCGGCTTTGGCTGCTTCGCCATCTGATGAACTCCTTTCGCGTGAAAACGAAGCGCCACACTCTTGCGGCGAGCGCTACGGGGATCCTCGTGCTGGCCCCATCACATCGTCGGAGTCCTCCAGTGTTGGGCGGTAAAGCCGCGGCTACTCAATGGTAGTGCGCTTCCCCAGCCTTGCACCATAGCTGCGGAGGCTGCGTTAGACTGCCCCGATGCGCGCTGTCTTCGTCATGGTGAAAACCGAACCCGGTCACGGTACCGAGGTCGCCAACCAGATCGCCGAGGTTGAAAGCTTCTCCGAAGCGTTCAGCATCACCGGCCAATACGACCTCCTAGTGAAGCTCTACATCGAAGACGTTGACGGACTCGGCCGACTTATCGAGCGCCAGATCCACTCGATCCCGCACATCCGCGATACCTTCACGATCCTGACATTCGAAGCATTCGGGGCGCGGTAACGAGGAACACAGTGCTTGAGCCCGCGCCCAGCCTCTCGGAGATCCTCCGGCACTTCTCGCCGGATGCCCCGTGGCTGCTCGCGTTGGTGGGCATCTCGCTTACCTACGTGCTCGCGGCGCGCCGGGCGAACGCAAAGACCAGCGGCAAGCGCCATGCGCGCTGGCGGTCAGTCTCCTTCGTCGCCGGGATGACACTGGTGGGCATCGCCGTCCTCTCGCCAATCGAGCACTACGGCAACGAACTGCTCTGGGTCGATTTCACCGGCTTCCTCATCCTCACG
The DNA here is from genome assembly GCA_038323265.1 of Tepidiformales bacterium. Taxonomy (GTDB): domain Bacteria; phylum Chloroflexota; class Dehalococcoidia; order Tepidiformales; family Tepidiformaceae; genus PNKC01. The sequence goes on along the minus strand of JBBQGT010000020.1, from coordinate 16,916 downwards.
ATGATCGCTGCGCCGCTCATCCTGCTAGGCTCGCCACTCACGCTCGCATTCCGCGTGGCCAACAAGCGATGGCGCAAGCGGCTGCGGCGCGGCTACCGCAACCCCGTGCTTGCCATCGCCAGCTTCCCGCCGGTTACCTGGATTTCGTTCGCCGTAGTCACCTACCTCTGGCAGTTCAGTGGCCTGACGGACGACGCAGCACGCAACGTCTTCGTTCGAGACCTCCAACAGCTCATGTTGCTGGCCGTCTCGCTGCTTTTCTGGCAACCCGTGCTCTGCGCCGACCCCCAACGTTGGCGGCTCCCCTACCCCTTGCGAGCGTTCTACGTGTTCGTCGAAATGACGCACAAAGGGCTCTTCGGCGGCATGTTCCTGAGCATGAACCACCCCATGCACCACTCCTTTGCGGAACGGCTGCGGACTTGGGGGCCAGGCCCAATGACAGACCAGCGCATTTCGATCCTCATCCTCTGGATTGGCGGCAACTTGATTTTCGTGGTTGCGTTGGCATGTCTGGTGGTTGGCTGGGTTCGCTACGAACAGCGTTCCACTCACCGCACAGACCGCCAACTGGAGAAGGACCGCATCGCTGTCCGGGCCAAGCGCAACGCCACCGAGCAGGTGTTCCGCAAGGGAATTTAGGGCGGGCGAGTTGTTGGATGCAACTTGCGGGAAGTTCCGTGTAGACTCCCGCAATGACCGAACAGGTGCTGCCCGCGGAGCCAATACTCGCCCTCGCCGTCGACGAGGAAGAGACGCGCAACCCGTTTTCGGTAGTCGGCTATCGCTACTGGTGGGCAGCCTCGGTCGCGGGCGGAACGGGCGTCGGCATTCAGGCCGTCACTGTCCCGCTCTTCATCCGCGACCGTGTGTCCGAAGACCACCGCCCGCTGGCGATCGCCGCTGCCCTCATCTGCCAAACCCTGCCCGGCGCCGCGCTCGCGCTGTTCGGCGGGGTCGTCGCCGACCGCGTCGAGCGTCGCCGCATCCTCGTCCGCAGTTACGCTGTTGCGGCCGCGGTCTCGCTCATTTACGTGGCGCTGTCTGGCCTTGAAGCTGCGGTGATCTGGCCCGTCTTCATCCTCGCCGCCATCGTCGGTGGCGCAGGCGCCTTCACGAATCCGGCCCGCCAGAGCATGATGCCCCAGATTCTGAAAACCTCGCAGCTCCAAAACGGCGTCATTCTCGGCACGATGGCGTTCATGGCCACGCTGCAGTTCGGCGGTCCCACCGTTGGCGGTCTGCTGGCCGATGGGCCAGGGCTTACCTTCGCGTTCGCCACCGAAGTTGTTATGCTCGCCCTCGCCGCACTGATATTCTCCCGCGTTGCCACCGACCTGCCGGTCCCCACCGGTCGCAGCGTCCGCGCCGACCTTGTCGAAGGTCTCCGCTATGTCAGGCGCTCGTCCGCCCTTTCCGGCGTCTTGGCGCTGGGCACCATTCCAGGCGTATTCCTCATCGGCCCGTTCGCTGTAACGGTCGTGCTCTTCGTCCAGGACGTCCTCAAAGAGAGCGACAAGTACGTCGGCATCCTCTGGGGATGCTTTGGCGCGGGGATCGTGGTCGGATCCGTGCTTTTGACCGTCGTCCGGCCGCCACGGCGCGGGCTCATGCTCTGCAGTTCGGTGCTCATGGGCGGCATTTTCATGGGGCTCTACGGCTTCAGCGGCAGCCTGCTTTACAACATGTTGTTCCTTTTTATCAGCGGCATCCTCGGGCCTGCGATATTCATCAATTTCGCCGTGGCGTTGCTCCAGGAGAACACCGAACGCCACATGATGGGCCGCGTGATGAGTATGTACGGTCTGGCCTTCACCGCCTCCACACCGCTCGGCTACGCCCAGGCCGGCATCATGGCCACCCTCTTCGGCCCGCAGGTGACGATCGTCGTTTCGGCCATCGCGGCGGCGATCATTGGCCTTCTCGCCATGCTCTTCCTCCGGCCCGTCACCCGCCTCCGCTAGGGCCTAGGCCGGTCACTCGAGTGGCGCGCTACACTGGGGCGATGCCGTCTTCCCAAGCCCTTGCAGCCAGCCTCATCACCATCGTTGGCGCTGCGAACGTGCTTGCGGACGCCGACCTGAAGGCCAGCTACGAGACCGACTGGACCCGCCGCTACACCGGCCAGGCCCGCTTAGTTGTTCGCCCCCGGACGACAGAGGAGCTTGGAGCGACCCTAAAACTACTGGCCGAAGCCGAAGCCTCCGTTGTGCCGCAGGGTGGCAATACCGGGCTTGTCGGCGGCGGAGTGCCGCGCGGCGGCGAAGTCGTTGTCAGCACTTCTCAGCTCCAAGAGCTCGGTCCTGTGGACGCCGTCGGCGGCGAGGTGACGGTCTCCGCGGGGGTGACGCTCGGACGCCTCCAGCAGCACGTTCGCGATGCTGGCTGGAACTTCGGCGTCGACCTCGCTTCGCGGGACAGCGCCACGATCGGCGGTATGATCGCTACGAACGCAGGCGGCATTCGCGTCATGCGCTACGGCCCAATGCGCGCTCAGGTCGGCGGCATCGAAGCGGTCAAAGTTGATGGCGCGGTGCTTAGCCGCATGCCCGGCCTGGCAAAGGACAACACAGGCTACGATCTGCTAGGCCTCCTCGCCGGTAGTGAGGGCACCCTGGCGATCATCTCGCGCGCACGACTGCGGCTCGTCCCGCAATTCACACAGCGCGCGGTTGCCCTGCTCGCGGTCGACGGCGTGGATGCGGCGCTCGCGATTGTTGCAATGGTGCGCGCCGCCGCGCCCTCCCTCGAGGCCGCGGAGGTCTTCTTCGATGATGGCGTGGCGTTGGTTTGCAAGCATAGCGGCCTGCCGCTGCCGTTTGCCAAACCGTTCCCGGCCTACCTGCTGCTTGAGTGCGCTTCGAGGGCTGACCCGCTGGGGGAGCTCGTCTCTGCACTGGAGGCCGCAGCAGGCTTCCTCGAGAGCGCGATTGGATCGGATCGTGCCCAACGCGAGCGCCTCTGGGCTTACCGCGAGCGCCATACCGAATCGATCAACGCCGAAGGCGTGCCCCACAAACTCGACGTCGCTCTTCCGTTGCCCCGGCTCGCAGAATTCGAACAGCGCGTGAGGGGCACGGTCGCCTCGCGCGCCGCCGAGGCTCGCTGCATCGTTTTTGGCCACATCGCCGACGGCAATCTGCACGTTAACGTCCTCGGCCTCGAACCAAACGACGACCGCGCTACCGATGCCGTCCTGCGCCTCGCCGCCGAACTCGGTGGAAGCATCAGCGCCGAACACGGCATCGGGATAGCCAAGACTCGCTGGCTGGCGCTCACGCGTTCCGCCGCGGATATCGCCACCATGCGCGCCATCAAGCGCGCTTTCGACCCCAAAGGCGTCCTCAACCCTGGCGTCATCTTCGGCCCTGACTGACCGACAGCCACTCGGCATAGAATGGCAGACGAGGTGCGCCGATGGCCGTTGATAGCTACAAATTCCTTCCGCGTTCGATGCGGGCGATGTACGAATCTGCGGCCGCCATCGATGAACCGCCGGTATGGGCGCCGCTCACGAAGCCAGTCGAGCAGTGCACTATCGCGTTGATGACTTCCGCTGGCGTCTTCCTCAAGGACAGCCAGCAGGCCTTCGATGAAGAACGCGAGTGGCGCGAGCCCACCTGGGGCGATCCAACCTACCGCGTCATCCCGCGTAGCGTGCAGCAAGAGCAGATCGGGTGCTCGCACCTGCACATCAACCACACCGACCTGCTCGAAGACATCGACGTGGTGCTACCCTTCCGCGCGTTTGCAGCGCTGGAGGCAGAAGGGCGCATCGGCCATCTCGCCGAGGACGCCTACTCCTTCATGGGCTACCAGGACCGGCGACTGGAAGATTGGCGAAACGTCCAGGGTCCAGAACTTGCCGCCCAGATGAAAGAGCGCGCCGTTGATGTGCTGCTCCTGGCGCCCGCCTGACCGGACTGCTGCAGAAACGTGCCCGTGTTGGCGCGTGTGATTGAAGGCCTTGGCATTCCGACCGTGACCGTGACGATGATGCCGGACCTCGCGCAGAAGTACCGGCTCTCGCGAGTGGTCGGCGTGGAGTTCCCATTCGGGCACAGTTTCGGCACACCACATAACGACGAGCTGATGCTCACGGTCAGCCGCGCCGCGATCCAGGCTCTGGTGGAAGCTGGCGAGCCCGGCTACCGCCTCGATGTGGCCGCGGCGTGGCCGGTGCCGCTGGAGGTCGCCTACAAGACCTGGCACCCGCCAAGGCCAAGCCCAATCGTCGGCGCCATGCTCAAGCGGGCGCAGCAACAACAGTAGAGGATTTGGCGAGCAGGTCGCCCACCCGGCGCATTGCGTCCGCCAGGTCAGCAATTCGTTCCTCCCGGCTGGGCCGCACGAATACGAAGCAGCAGGCGGCCACTTTGCGCCCGGGCATCGCCCGCTCCAATGCCAGGGCGTACGCCGCGCCCTGCAGTTCGTAGCGCTCCAATGCTGCCTTCACCTGTTCGTCCGTGCCGGCTTCATCGGTTTTGTAGTCGACAATAACGAGGCCTTCCTCTGTTTCGTAGAGCAGATCGATGAATCCCTCCACCACCGTCCCGTCCACATCGGCGGCGACGTACAGCTCGCGCCAGAATCGACCCGATGCGAGCGCTGCGCGGACGGCGTCCGAGGCGAGCGCTTTCCTCGCCAGGTCAATGATCTCAGCGCGGCGCTCGGGCACGCCTTCCGCCACTGACTGGGCGCCAGCCGCGTCCTCCATTCCTTCGCCCGTCGCCAGGTCGAGCGATTGCAGCACGGCGTGCACCGCGCGCCCGATGGATGTGCCTGCTCGCCCACGCCGCCAGGGCTGCTCGGGGTCCGCTTGTTCCTGCTTTTCGGGTGGCCCACCCGCTGACTGCTTGGCAATTGCCGTCGCCGCGAGCGTGTTGCTCCGCGCGGAAGCCTCGATCAGCTTTGCCCGGTTTTCGAGCCACGCCGTCCTTGCGGCAGCCGGGTCGCCCATTTCTTGACCCCCATCGGGCTGGTCAGCAGCATGGGGAGGCAAGACAAGCTCGTCCAGGGCCTCGAAGGGCAGGCCGTTCGTCACGCAGGTCATGTAGGTCCGGCGGGCGGCAGTGGCGCTGCTGTCCGTTGCCTTGTGATAGAGACTGACCACCAGGTGGTCACGGGCCCGCGTAGCCGCCACGTAGTAGAGCCGGATGTCTTCGAGCGCCCCCATTTCGGTTTCGTAGTTCTTTACCGCGTCGAAGCCCGGTGTATCGAAGTAGCCAGTCAGGCGAGTGCCCACCCGCACCTGCGGCGTGTCTGATTCGGTCTCCCAGATAGCGATGCTGCGGTCATCGCGCTGAGGGCGGTCCAGCCCGGCCAGCATAACGATCGGAAACTCTAGGCCTTTCGCCGCGTGGATCGTCAGCACGCGCACGGCGTCGTCGTCCGCCTCCGGGACCACCGATTCGGTCACCCGAGCCCCAGTTTTCGACTGCATTTGCAGCCACTCAACGAACTGCCGCAACGTTGCACCGCCAGCCTCACTAAAGCCGCGCGCCTGTTCGAGGACAAAGCGAAGCCGCTGCCAGGATTCGCGTGGCCGACGGTTGGCGAACGCTACTTCGAACAGCCGCCGCTCGCGCATCACGCGTTCCACCAGTTCGCTCACCGTGTACCACCAGCGGGAGGCGTGCAGATCGCCAAGCGTCTCCATCGCCGCCGGTACCGGGGTCTTAATCGCCATCTCCGGCAGCTTCCGCGTGTAATCCCAGTGCCCACCCGATTTGACGTATTCGTAGAGGTCATCATCCCCGCAGGCGAAAGCCGGCGAACGCAGCGCAGCAACGACCGACACCTCGTCGGTAGGGTCATCAATTGCAGCCAGGATGTTCGTCAGGTCTACAACCTCCTGCGTCCCGTAGAGCAACGAACGGCTCTCTAGCCGGTAAGGGATGTTGGCGTCGTCGAGCGCCCGCTCCAGCGATTGGAAGGCAATGCGCGTCGGCACCAGGATGGCGATGTCGTTTAGCCTCGCCGCACGCACCCCGCCGCTTTCCGCGGTAACCTGCCAGCCCCCTCGAATCGCGCCGATGAGCTTCACCATGTCCGCCGCCTCAGCTTCGCGCATTTGGTCGACCTTTACCTTGAGGTCCTTGGAAAGCGGCCCGCCGAAAAGGTGTACGGCTGTACCTTCAATTGGCGCGGCTCGGCCGCCGGTCAGCGCCGTGTACGCCGGTTGGCCAGGCTTCGGCGCCGGCCCAATGAGTTCGCCAAAGACAAGGTTCACAAAGGCGAGAATGTCCTCTCGCGAGCGGAAGTTGGCCGTCAGGTCGGTTAGCCCGTTGGTTCGTCCGCCGAAACACTCGCGTGCCCTTTGATACAGCAGGATGTCGGCGCGGCGAAAGCGGTAAATCGATTGCTTCGGATCGCCCACGAAGAACAACTTGCCAGTCTCGACCGGGATCTGGTCCCAGTTCAGCCCTTCAACATCGTCGTTGCTCGCCGCTAACAGGGTGGCGATCTCCAGCTGGAGCGGGTCGGTGTCCTGGAATTCATCGATCAGGATGTGCGAAAAGCGAGCGGCCATCGCCTTGCGCACTTCGCCGTTGTTGCGCAGCAGTTGCGCCGCCAACACCAACAGGTCGTCGAACTGAAGGACGCCCCGTGACCGCCTCTCGGCCGCGCGTTCCAGGGTGAACCGTTGCAGGCGGCGCAGGATCGGCATCAGGCAGGCCGTCCGCGCGGATGATACAAAGAGAGCGCGCGCGGCTTCGGCCGCCTGGAGCGCTTCGTGCACGGCGTCCTTTTCGCCGTGCTTGCCCCACGTTTTCTGGTTGCCTGCGGTTCGCCCCGGCGCCAGCGGCTCCCTGTTCGCAAGGAATGCCAGCATCTCATCGTCGTCGTGGATCTGGTCCATCAGTTGCCTGAACGTGCTCAGCCCCTGCACGAACGCCACCAGCGGGTCTATCCCTCCGCGCGCGAGCACTGGCTCCGTAAGTGCGAATGCGCGGTCCAGCAGGTCGGGAATCGGCCGCCAATCGCCTTTCGCCTCGACGTCCGCAAATACCGCCTTCTCAATACGGTCCAGGTTGTCGTGAAACGATTGGGCGATCGCCCGCAGGTGTTTTACCTCGAGCCGCAGCGTGAACGCCCGTGCCAGTGATGGATCGTCGCCCTGCAGCATTTCGTCCATCAGCCGCGCCCAGTCTTCGTTGAACTCAATGCCCGAGCGGATTTCGTCCGCGATTTCGATCCGCGGGGGCAGGCCCGCCTCTAGCGGGAAGGCCGCAAGGATGCGCTGCGCGAAAGCGTGAAGCGTCTGCAGCGCGGCGCCATCCAACTCTCCGAGCGCAAACCTACACCGCGTCTCGATGTCCGAACCTGCGGGCGCTTCCAATCGCCGTTCGTCCAACCTGTGACGGACGCGGTCTTTCAGTTCGGCGGCCGCCGCCTCCGTGAATGTGATGGCTGCAATCTGGCGCACAAGTACTCCGGATTCAACAAGCTTCACAATCCGGCCAACCAGCGCCGTGGTCTTGCCCGTGCCCGCGCCAGCCTCCACGAAAAGGGTGGAGGTCAGGTCCGTCAACACGGCTTCGCGCGCGGTCTGGTCACCCGGGTTTACCCGCCCGGCCTCAATTGTCGTCATCAGAGTCCGCTGCCTTCGCAAGTTCCAGGTATTCAACAATCTCGGGCGACTCCTGCCGTCGCCCCCATGCCCTCAACCGGTCGCGCGGGCAGATTCGGTCAAACGGACAATAGCCGCAGTTCTCCGTGCCTCCCCAGCGCGTTTCGGGCGGCCCAGGATTGGCCGGGAAGACGCCCCCCTCGATGCCGTTCGCAATCACATTCAGCGCGCGCCGGAACTCGTCCAGGTCTTTGTCCTCCACCAGGTAGCCGCGGTGCTCGTACTCCCCTTTGCGCGTCACGAACCAGTACGAGGCCCAGACCGGATCGTTGCTCTTGAAAGCCTCGGCGGCAGCAACTGCGTAAATCGGAAGCTGGAGCAACTGGCCCGCGTTCAGATGGTCCTTGTCGAGTTTGTCGTACCCGGTTCGCCGGCCCGTCTTGTAGTCGTAGACCGCTAGCTTCCCGGTTAAAGGGTCACGATCCACCCGGTCGATCTGCCCGCGGAAGGCGATCGCTGTGCCATCCGCCAGCTCCACGCGCACGGCGGAGTTGGTCGCCCCACGCAGGCCGAACGGGTACTCGCCAGCCCTGAAGAGGAACCCGGTCTCAGCGCAGCGTGCGGCGTCGGCCTCAAGGAACCCTTCAAGATCGCGCCGGATTCGCTGCCGTTCGACGTCCCACAGCAGGGGCTTCCCGGTGATCCCCTCGGCCTCGGCTGCATCGCACTGTGCCGCGCCGATCGCCAGGATCTGGGCGAGGTGCTGCGGCTCCCATGGCCCGTTGTGGCCGTCATTCGCCTTCATGAACTGGTCGAGTGTCGCGTGCACGATCTTGCCAAATTCCGCGGCATTGAGGACCAGGATGTCCTCGGGGTTCTCGCGCTCGCGCACCCTCAGCACACTCTTTAGGAAGTAGCTGAACGGACAGGTTGCCCAAGTTTGCAAGGCAGTTGGCGAAGTTGGACGCGCATCACTCGGCCTGAGTTCCGGGCGCACGCCGATCACGCCATCGAATCGCCCCAGGTTGCGACCTGCCCGTGCCCGGGTCGCAGTCATTCCAGCTTCAATGCCAGGAGTAATCCGGCCCATGGCGTCACGGCCGGCAGACCCACTGAGCATCAGCCTCAGGTCGTACTCCTGGCTCATCCCCGGCTCTGGCGCGTTCTGCAGCGCTGCTTGGAACGAAGCGATTCGCGTCAGCCACGGCTGCCCATTGAGGGCGAGGAAATCGTTGGTCCCGAGTGCGCTTCGCGCCCCGCTTAGCTGTCCCGCGGCATCCAACAGCCAGCGTGAAGGCAGATGCTTCTGCTGCCCTCGCAGGTCAGCAGCTGAGGTGACCAGGATCCGTTCGGAATCCTTCGCCGAGGCGCTGGCCAGGGCCGTCAGGTAACTTCGCCGTTCATCAGCTCGCCGGGCTAGCCGCAACGGAAGGGTGGCGTCGACCGCCGAACGTTCGTGGTCGGGCAACAGCGGGTCATCGCGACCCAGAGAGGGCATCTGTCCTTCTACCATGCCCAGGATGAACACCACGTCGAAGTCCATGCCCGCTGCATTCGCGATTCCGCTGCTGAAAATGCCGCTCCCGAAGGGGCCGACGCGCCCGGACTTCGCTTCCAACAACCGCTCCAGCGCCTGGAGGAAGGCGTCCGCATCCACACCAGCCTTTAACCCGGCGCCGACTGAATCGAGCGCCTCCAGCTTCTCAATCTGATCGACAACATCTTCGTACGCCTTCCGTTCCGCCTCTTCATGGTCGGCGTCCGGACAACCGGAGAAGTTGGCGCGATCACCCATGTATCGTTTGAGTAATTCATGCGCCCATTCGCCGTGCGCTTTCCATGTCGAGGCAGACGGAGGCGCGAGATCAGCGGCGAGCGCCACGATAAACGCCTTCAACCCACCCACATGTCCAACTTGCCGCTCCACGAACGCCGCCTTTGCTTCGGATACTGGTGAGTCGGGGTCGCTCAGTTCGCCATTGAGCTTGCGTACATAGCGCTCGAGCTGAAGCGTCCATTGGGCCACACCAGCCACCACCCCGGCTTCGCGTGTGATGGTGTCCCAGGTGTTCGTTGGCGGGAAGCGCCGGGTCGAAGGGTCCACAACCGGCCCGGCCGTCAGCCAGTTCATCACCGCATCGCGCCGGAAGTTTGTTTCTCGTAGCCGGAGCATGCCAACCAGGAGGCGCCCGGCGATGGTTTGACCGAGCGTGGTCACACCGGGGCCGTTGTGCGGGATGCCCGCTGCTGAGAGGCGTTCGTGCACGAGTGGGCCGTAGACCGTCGCATTCGGGTAGAGAATCGCCATTCGGGGGAGCGCAGTGCCGGCGGCCGCGCCAGCCATAACCATCCGGATAGCTGTGCGTACTTCTTCGTCGGCATCCGGCACATGGACGATGTGCGTCGGAGCGAAGGAAGCCCCGGCTGAAAAGCCCATCTGCTGAGACCTTGGCGCCGCGAGCCTCGCGCGCATTGCCGCCAAATTCGCGTCTCCACTTGCATCACCAGTGACGCCGAGGATCACCGTAGCCAGGCCAGCGTCGCCAAGAGCGCGCACCAGGCCGCTTTCAGCTCCCGTCAGCTCTCGCGGCAAGTAGACCACTACCTGCCCCACGTCTCGCAAGGCCGGGGAGCCGTTGCGCACGGCCTCCGCCGCGGCGTCCGCCAGGTCCGTTTCGTCGTAGTAGCGGTCCGCTACCAGTTCCCTGTAGCGGCCCAGGATGCTGATCACCTCGTCAGCCCTCTTGCTGCTTCGCGTGAGCCGCTCGAGAGTTTCGGCGTTCGCTTCGCGCAGGTCACTGAACGTTGCTTCCAGGCTTTGGCTGGTGGCCAGATGCCCGCTGACCGTAGCGAAGTTGCTGTCCGAATGTATCGCAAGGTGGGCGCTCAACGCGGCACGCACGGCTTCCGCGCGAATCTCCGGCTTCAGCGGGCGTAGGCCCCGTTTGCTGAGCAGCGGGGCGCCCAAAAGCTCTGCGAGACGGCCAAAGACCAGGAAGCTGACGTTCACCAGCGCGGAGTCCCGCACTAACTGACGTCTCAGTGAAAGGCCGGCGTAATTCGATGGAGTGACAACTGTGACAGGCGAAAGCGGGTCTGCCTGTTGCGCGCGGGCAATCGCCGAGCGCAAAGCATCAGCGGATTCGATGCCAAATGAGGCGACTGAGACCGTTGCTGGCATTGCCGCCCTCCATCCTTCTGGCCGTGGTTATCGTAGCCCCGGAAATCGCATCGCGCGCTCGCGAAACGCCAAGCAATAAGACGTTCGCACCGCGACAACACCTGTCGCGTTTGCAACGGATGCTGGCGCTGTCGCCCGTCCCCGGTTGACCAGAACGGTGGCGTAGCACTAATGTTCGCACAGCGCGGAGGGTGGATTGACGGAGTTCCGTTTCGTTCACGCAGCCGATCTTCACCTCGATAGCCCTTTTAAGGGCATCCAGGCTGTTGCGCCCTCCAACGTCCACGCCCGCCTTATGGACGCCACGTTCCTCGCCTACGACCGCATCATTGACCTCTGCCTCAGCGAGCGGGTTGATGCGCTTTTGGTGGCGGGCGACATCTACGACGCCGCGGACCGCAGCCTGAAGGCGCAGCTTCGCTTCGTCGATGGGCTCAAACGCTTGGACGCAGCTGGCATCCGTTCCTTCGTCTGTCACGGCAACCATGACCCGCTCAACGGCTGGCAGGCGAACCTGCGCTTTCCCGATTCGTGCCACCAGTTTGGCCCACAAGTTGAAGCGGTGGAGCTTGACCCGGCACGCCCCGGCCTCGCCACAATCCACGGCGTTAGCTATCCCGAACGCGACGTAAAGCTAAGCCTGGTGCCCGGGTTTGGGCGCGTCAGCGGCGATGCCTTCACCATCGGCCTCCTCCACGCGAACGTCGGCAGCAATCCGCACCACGGTTCGTACTCCCCCTGCTCGGTTGAAGACCTCCGGGCCACTGGCATCGATTACTGGGCGCTGGGCCACGTCCACACCCGTCAAGTCTTGAACCAACACTCTCCGGTAGCCGTCTATCCCGGCAACCCCCAGGGACGGCACCCAGTCGAGACCGGCGAACGCGGCGTCTACCTCGTCGATGTTGGAGCGGACCGCGAGGTGCGGCTGTCGTTCCGCGATGTGAGCGTCGTCCGCTGGGCTCAGGTGGCCGTCGCAATCGATCAACTTGAGTCCGACCAGGAATTGATCGACGCCATCGATTCAGGAGTCGCCGCAGCTTTCGATGCGGATGGGCGGGATGTCGTCTGTCGCGTCACGGTCACCGGCCGTGGGCCGCTCTACGCCGCCACGCGCAAGGGCGACTTCTCGACCACCCTCCAGGCGCGAATCAACGACGAATGGTCGCATGGCGCACCATTTGGCTGGTGCGAACGAGTGGAAGTGAACACAAAGCCGGCATTCGACCGCGAAGAGCAACGCCAGGCTGGCGACTTCGTCGGCGACCTCCTTCGTCTGGTCGATGACATCCAGTCCGACCCGGTGCAGCTGGCTGCGCTCCGCGAGCAGCTTGGCACGCTGTACGGGCATCCTCGTGCGAAGAAGTACCTCGGTTCAAGTCTGCCGGAGGACGGCGAGCTTGGCGCGCTGCTCGCCGACGCTGAAGCGCGAGCACTGGAACAGCTGCTGGGAGTCGGTGCGCTATGAGGATTGAACGCCTCCAGATCGACGGCTTTGGACACTTCCACGCGCGCGACTTCGGCCCGTTCGACAGCCCGCTGACGGTGCTCCTCGGGCCGAACGAGGCTGGCAAAAGCACGACGCTCGATTTCATCCGCACGATGCTTTTTGGTTTCCCCGCTCGCGGCCGCGAGCAATACTACCCGCCGCTCGCCGGCGGCCAGCATGGCGGAAAGATCATGCTGCGCGGCGAGGATGGCCGGCGCTACATCGTCGAGCGAGTGGGCGGGACGCGTGGCGGAACCATTCGCATTACGACCGGCGAGGGCCGGATCTTCGAAACGGATGCCGAACTGCGCCGGCTGCTTGGACAGGCCACCGAGGCCATGTACGAGAACGTCTTTGCTTTCGGACTCGGCGAACTGCAAGCCAAAGAGTCTCTCCAGGGGGCAGAAGTCAGCGGCCAGATTTACAGCGCCGGACTGGGCGCCGCAAACCTCCCAAGGGCCTTGAAAAGGCTCGCCGACGGTGCGGATGCGGTGTTCAAGCCGGGCGGCAGCAACCAGAAGGTCGCTGAACTCCTTACCGCGCTCCAGGGCGTGGAGGCGCGTTTGGAGGAGGCGCGAGGCGATTCCGCTCAATACGGGCAGCTCTCTGTGCGGCTGGCCGTGATCGCTCAGGACCTTGAATCGGCTGGCGTTAGCGCCGCCCATTTGTCGCGACGTTCGTCCGATCTGGACCGCCTGCGCAAGGGCTGGGCAGAGTGGCTTCCGCTCGTCGACTTGCGTTCCCGAAGAGCGGAGCTTCCCACCTTGGAGCGGTTCCCTCAGTCCGCACTCGTTCGCCTGGAAACCAGTGAAAAGTCCGTCGCGGAAGCGGAAACAGCCTTACGCGGCGCGACTTCGGAAGCCGATGACGCGGCTTCCATCGCCAACCAGCATGTGCCAGGCGAGGCGCTTCTGGCGGATGAAGCGCTCGTTGAGCAGATCCGGCGGCAACGTGGAAGCTTCGACGGCTCGCTCCGTGATCTGCCGAAGCGCCAGCACGAAGCAGCAGAAAAACAGCGCGAACTACAGGCGTCGCTCGCAGGACTTGGGGCTAACTGGGATGCGGGCCAGGTCACGGCCTTCGACCTCTCGATTGCCCGCCGGGACGAAGTGGAACAGTGGCGGCAGCGCCTGGAACACGCCGAGCGCGACGCCCGCGAGTCCCAGATCACCACACGCGCGGATGCTCTCTCTGCGTCCGAGGCCGATGAAACGCTCGCTGAGGCCCAGCAGGCTCTCTCCTCGCTGCCCGTGCCAGGGCTCGACGCCGCGAGCATCGGCGAGCGAAAGACCGCGCTCCGCGAGACGCGTACGGCTCTCGACCAGTTCCTGCGTGCCCAATCAAGCCGTGAAGAAGCGGAGCGCAGGCTCGATCGGTTCGTCGCCGGTGCCTCTCCAGCGTCTCCGAGGGCTGGCCTGCGGGGCAGCGCTCTCGGCGCCGCCGCGGTCGCGTTGGTGGCGATAGCGGGTGGTTTCGCCCTGGGCGGCAACGCAACCATTCTCGGCCTCCTGCTCGGCGTTCCGGTCCTTGGCGTTGCGGCCTTCACCGCGAAGACGAAGCCGCATCGATCAGCGGACGACCGGGCTTCCCGGCCGGACGACGAAGCTGCCCTCTCCCGCTTAGCTCTCGTCGAAGCGGGGGCCTTGGTGCGCTTGCGCGAATTCGCCCTGCCGTTGGGCACGCGCTCGCCCGACCCAGCAGGCTTGGACGCAATGGAATTTGAACTCGAAAGCGTCACCGCAGCGCTCAATGCCTGGACAGTCGCACAAGAACGCGTTGCTATCACAAACCGCGATTTTGCCCGCGCTTCTCGTCGAGCTACGGATGCACAGGAACATTCGGGGGAGTGCGAGCGCCAACTTTCAGAATTGCGACGCGACTGGCAGGCGTGGCTCACCGAACTTGGCCTCCCAGATTCGCTCGCGCCGGCCACCGCAACGGCGGTTCTCGACCGCATCGGCTACACACAGACGGTGATCGATGACGCCGTCGCCGCGCACCACCGGGTTGCGGCCATCGAACAGGACATCCACAAGTTCCGGGCGGGCGTGGTCGAACTGGCGCTCCGCCACGGTCTGGCCGTTGGCGAAGCGCCTGCGACCGCGGGCGTCGTGGCGGATGAGCTTTGCCGGCGCTTCGATAGTGCGATCCGCGCGGTCGCCCGGCGCGAATCCGCCCGGGCAACGCTCGCCGAGTGCGAGCGTCGCTCACAGGCCTGCGAGGACAAGCTCGCCGAGAGACGGCGCCTTCTGCACGCGCTGCTGGCTGCCGCGGGCGCTAGCGACTCGGAGGACTTCCGGCGCTTGGACGCGCTGCACACCGAGGCGGCTCGCTTCGATCAGTTGATCCGCGAGGGTGAGCAGCGACTGGTGGTGCTGAGCGGGCCTGGTGAGCGGTTGGCAGCCTTCCTCGCGACTCTGCGCGGCACAACGATCGACGCCATCGACACCGAGGCAGAAGCGCTGGATGTCGAACTCCAGCGCGCTACTGCCGAGCGTGACCACTTGCTGGATGAGCGTGGCTCGACGAGCGCCCGGTTGGCGAGCCTGAGCAGCGATGAGACCGCGTCTGACCTGCGATCGCAACGAGAGACGCTTCTGGAGCAGCTTCGCTCCGCGGCTCGCGAATGGTCGACGCTGACTCTCGCGCGCCACCTCTTGGAACGGGCTCGCTCGAAGTATGAAGCCGAACGCCAGCCAGACGTAATCAAGCACGCCCAGTCCTTCTTCCGCACGGTCACCGACGGGCGCTACAAGACATTGATCTCACCGTTGGGCAGCAACAACGTCACGATTATTGGACAGGACGGCGGTCATAAGACCCCCGAACAGCTCAGCCGCGGCACCCAGGAGCAGCTCTACCTCGCCCTTCGCTTCGGGCTCATTCGCCAGTTCGCACAGACCGCCGAGCCCCTCCCCGTTGTGGTGGACGATATCCTCGTGAACTTCGACCCCGACCGCCAGTACCGTGCCGCCAAGGCGTTCGCCGAGCTGGCTCGCACTAACCAGGTGCTCGTGTTTACTTGCCAGCCCGCCACAGCGGAGATGTTTAAGGCCGCTGACCCGCGGACCCAGGTCATCCCCTTCTCCGGCCAAGCCCGCCTCCTCGGCTAACGCCGCACTTTCGCCAGCGATGGGCGGTTCGTTCGCTTGCGCTGCCTAATGAGACTAAGTATCATTCGTTGCACACCAACTGCTGTCACAAGTGTCAGTGGAGACCCAGAATGCCGCGGCTGCTTACTCTCTTCCTCGTGCTCGCTCTTGCAGGAATGGCTTTGGCGGCGTGTGGCGGCGATGACGCAGGCACCAGCAGCGGCTCCGGGATCAACGTAGTCGCGACCACCACGCAGATCGGGGCGCTGACCAGGGCTGTCGCTGGCGATAGCGTGCACCTTGATACCCTGCTCAAGGCTGGCGCCAGCGCGCACGACTACGAACCCGACCCCTCGGCGCTCAAGAAGCTCGGCTCCGCGAAGCTCGTACTGAAGAACGGTATCGGCCTCGATGATTGGTTGGACAAGTCGATCAAGAGCGCGGGTGGCAACAAAACCGTCGTCGTCGTCACCGAACGTGTACCGCTAGCCAAGGGTGAACTCGGCGTCCACGACGACCCCCATGTTTGGCACGACCCAAAGAACGCCAAAATCATGGTGGACAACATCGTGAAAGCGTTAAGCGCCGCAGACCCTGCCAACGCCGCCACGTTCAAATCCAACGGCGACGCCTACAACCAGAAGCTTGATGCAACGGACGCGGAGGTGCGGGCAATCATCGCTTCGATCCCCGAAGCGAATCGCAAAATGGTCACGAATCACGACGCCTTCGGCTATTTTCTGCGAGCTTATGGGCTGACCTTCGTCGGGGCGATCATCCCCAGCACATCCGAGGAGGCCCAGCCTTCCGCCAAAGACCTCGCTAACCTCCAGGACCTCATCCAACGAGAGGGCGTGAAAGCGATTTTCGCAGAGGAAGAGATCGACCCTAAAGTAGCGCGAGAAATCAGCAAGGACACCGGTGTGAAGATCGTGGACAACCTTTACGCCGATTCGCTCGGGAAACCCGGCTCGGGCGCGGACACGGTCGACGGGATGATCCTGAGCAACGCCACGAAGATCGCGGAGGCCCTCAGATAGAGACGCAAGGGGTGGGTCCTTCCGGCAGCACGTTCGCGCGACCGGGCACGTCGCTGCTTCAGCTGCGTGATATCGAGGTGAGCTACGGCGCCAGCGTCGCTCTGCGTGGCGTCACCGCCGACATTCCGCCCGGGACGATTGCCGGCGTAATCGGGCCTAACGGAAGCGGTAAAAGCACTCTCCTCAAAGCCATCGCCGGCGTGCTGCCCGTCTCGCGCGGCACCATCCGCCTCGCCGACAGCGATATTCGCGAGCATGCCGCCCAGGTGGCATTCGTCCCTCAACGCGAAGAAGTGAACTGGGATTTCCCCGTCACCGCCCGCGATGTGGTTCTCATGGGACGCTACCGCACGAAAGGCTGGCTCCGCCGCACAGGCGCAGCCGACCGCAGGATGGCGGAGGCCGCTCTCGAGCAGCTCGGCCTCTCCGGCATGGGCGAGCGCCACATCAGCCAGTTCAGCGGCGGCCAGCAGCAACGCATCTTCCTCGCGCGAGCCATGGTCCAGGAGCCCCTCCTCGTCCTCCTCGATGAGCCCTTCAC
>JBBQGT010000019.1:0-32023 GCA_038323265.1 Tepidiformales bacterium | reverse complement strand
ATCGGAATCGGCCGCCCAACAGACCGTGCTCGCGTTGGCGCAGTTGGACGTAGTGAGCGCGGGCGTGAAGCTCGGGAAGCGATTCAAGGCGCAGCTTCCACCCGCTGGCGAAGTGGACACCTGGTTCAAGCCCACTGGCGCCACGGTCGTCGTGCGGGGACGGCACCCTTTGCTCCGCGGAGACGTTGTACCCACAGACCTTGAAGTCGGCGGAACGTTTGCGGGCGTGCTGATCACGGGGCCGAATACCGGTGGGAAGACTGTTGCCCTGAAGACGCTGGGGCTGCTGACGCTGATGGCCCAGGCAGGCATTCCCGTGCCGTGCGACGAAGGCAGCCGGTTTGTCTGCTACGAACGAATCTACGCTGATATTGGGGACGAGCAGTCGATCGAGCAGTCGCTGTCCACGTTTTCGTCGCACATGCGAAACGTGATTTCGATCCTGGCGGACGCGGCACCCGGGACGCTTGTGCTGCTCGACGAACTGGGCGCTGGAACGGACCCGACGGAAGGCGCTGCGCTGGCGCGAGCCATCCTCGAGACGCTGCTGGAACGCGGTTGCAAGCTTGTGGCCACCACGCACCACGGCGAACTGAAGGCCTTCGCACATAACGACCCAAGGCTGCGAAACGCTTCGGTGGAGTTCAACCTTGAGACGTTGAGCCCTACCTACCACCTGACGATCGGGTTGCCGGGACAGTCGAACGCGCTGGCGATCGCCCAGCGCCTTGGGCTGGACGAAGCCGTGCTCGAAAAGGCCGAGGCACAACTCACGCCAGAGCATTTTGAACTTGAACAACTGTTGGCGGAGATTCGCAACGAACGGATCGCCGCCACCGATGCACGGCGCCGCGAGGAGGTAGCGACGCGGGAAGCGGAAGACCTGCGCGTCGCGCTTGCCGAACGGCGGAACACGATCGAAGAGGAGCGCTCAGCGATCCTGGGCGCGGCCCACCGCGAAGCCGAGGATGCCGTGGCCGCCGCGCACCGCCAACTGGACGAACTTCGGCGGCGGGCGGCGAATCGAGATTTCGACACGCGAGCGGCAGAGGAAACGCTCAAGCGGCTGGACGCCGACCTGGAAAAGCTCTCGGTGCGCGCCAGGCCGAAGCGTCCAGAGATCGTGCGGCCGCTTGCGCTGCAACGCGAGGTGCAAAGCGGCGACAGCATTCACGTGCGCGATATCCCGCAGGTAGGCGAAGCGTTGAGCGGCGTGGGCGAAGACGGGCGGGTTGAGGTGCAGTTTGGGTCGCTGCGGATGAAAGTCTCGGTGGACCGCATCGACCGGATCGAGCTGCCGTCTGCCTCACCTGGCACGGTTTCCACGTTCGTGCCGCTCGGTCCCCCAGTGGGGATGGAACTGGACCTTCGCGGGCGGCGAGCGGAAGACGCGCTCGAACAGTTCGAGACGTACGTGGACAGCGCCTTCCGGGCGGGCCTGCCGTTTGTGCGCATCATTCACGGCAAAGGAACTGGCGCGCTGCGCGCGGCGATCCGCGAAGCGTTGACGGGCCACCCGCTTGTCCGGCGCTTCGAGTCGGCGGCGCCGAACGAGGGCGGTGAAGGGGTCACCATCGCGCTCTTGGCGGGATAGACTGGGCGGGTGACGAACGAGCCCCACATGCAACGCGGCTTCCCGGTGCAAGAAAATACTCCACCACCTGACGCCCCGCTAGCCGCCCGCATGCGCCCACGAACGCTGGACGAATTCATCGGGCAGACGGCGGCTATCGGCGACGGATCGATGCTGCGCGGCGCGGTAAAGCGAGGGAATTTGCCATCGATCATCCTCTGGGGCCCGCCCGGGTGCGGCAAAACGACGCTCGCGCGCATCCTCTCGCGCCACGTAACGGCGGAATTCGTCGCGATCTCCGCTACTTCGTCCGGTGTGGCGGAGCTTCGCAAGGTCGTCGGAGAAGCGGCGACGAAGCGACAGCTTGGCCAGCGGACAGTGGTCTTCATCGATGAGATTCACCGCTTCAACAAGGCACAGCAGGATGTCATCCTGCCCCACGTTGAAGACGGAACCATCACGCTCATCGGGGCGACGACCGAGAACCCGTCGTTCGAAGTGGTGGCGCCACTGCTGAGCCGGGTGCGAGTGATCCGCCTCGCGGGGCTTTCCGATGAGGACTTGGTCGAAGTGGTCCGCCTTGCGTTGGAAGACGAAGCGCGCGGTCTTGGGAAGCTGCACTTGACGATTGCTCCTGCCGCGCTTGCGCTCCTGATCGAGGGCGCGAACGGCGATGCCCGGGCGGCGCTAACAGCGCTTGAAATAGCGGCCGACAGTGCCTTTGCGGCGGATACTCCGGTAATAAATGCCGTCCAGATCAAGGAGGCGCTCCAGGATCGGAGGCCGTACTACGACAAGCAATCGGACTTTCACTACGACACGATTTCGGCGTTCATCAAGTCGGTGCGTGGGTCGGACCCGAACGCCACGCTTTACTGGCTGGCGAGGATGATTGAAGCGGGCGAAGACCCTCTGTTCATCGTCCGGCGGATGGTCATTCTCGCCGCGGAAGACGTTGGCCTGGCGGATCCCCAGGCGCTGGGGCTTGCCGTGGCGTGTCAGCAAGCCGTGCATTTCATCGGTTTGCCGGAAGGAACGCTGCCGATGGCCGAGTGCGCGGTATACCTGGCGCTGGCGCCGAAGAGCAACAGCGCGGCGATGGGCATCTGGCGCGCGCAGGAAGCGGCGGCGAAGACTTCGAACTTGCCGGTGCCGATGGAGTTGCGAAACGCGGTCACCGGGCTGATGCGGCAGTTCGGCTACGGCCAGGGCTACCAGTACGCACACGAAGAGCCCGAGCATTTCGCTGCGGGCATGTCCTACTTGCCCGAACAACTGGCCGAGGCCCAGTATTACTCACCTGGCAGCCTTGGGTTCGAAGCGACGGCCGTTGAGCGGCTCAACCGCTTGCAGACGAAAGGCGCTGCCGCACCACTTTCTACGGACGACGCAACAACGAATGAAGATTGAATTTCTCTACTCCAAGGCCACCGGCCGCAGCAAAGAAGCCGAAGAGGCTCTTCGCCTCGCGCTGGAAGCGACAGACCCGGCGATTGAGGTGATCTACACCGAAGTCGACGGCATGGAGGACGCCAAGACGAAGCGGTTCCTGGGCAGCCCGAGCATCCGCGTAGACGGGGTGGACGTGGAGTACGGCGACCGTGAGCCGGACGAATATCAGAGCGGCACGCGCTACTACAACACGCCGCAGGGTTGGAAGCCGTTCCCGCACGCGCGGTTGATCGCCAATACTGTGCTTGAACTGCAGGAGCGGCAGAAGCCGAAGTAAGCCTTGCCTCAGCCGCGGTCGGGCGTTGTAACGAGCCCTGCCAGGTGACAGACATCGTTGTGACTGCGAATGGCCATCCGCCCTGACCTCTCGCGCCCGATGACGGTGAGCGAGCAGTTGGCAACCTGAAAGATCCCCGGGCGGTTCAAGTCCAGGCCGACCAACAGGTGGCAGACGGCACTGACCACACCGCCATGCGCCACGGCGACGGTGGTCTCGCCTTCAGGACCGGCGGTCATGCGCGTCAGGACATCTGTGAGCCGCGCGGTGAACACGTCGCGGCCTTCTTCTCCAGCAAACAGAGGTCGCTCGCCGCGCGCGTATGCTGCCGCTACGTGAGGGTGTTTGGCGCGAATTTCCTCGCCGGTAAGCCCGCTGATTTCGCCAACGTCGTACTCCATGAGCGCTGGCTCGGCAACGGGTACCATGTCGCGTCCTGCGCCGATGATGTCCGCCGTTTGGGCGGCGCGCAGGAGGGGGCTGGTCACGATCCGCACGATGTCATCGTCTCTCAGGCGCTCTGCTACGCGGTGGGCCTGGAGGCGCCCGAGTTCGGACAGGCCAAAATCGAGCCGCCCCTGGATGATGCCGCGTGCGTTGGCCTCGGACTCACCATGACGGACGAGGATTAGTCGCAACGAGAGCTTCAGGCGCCGCTGGTGGCGGGCTCGAGGAGTAGCGCCTGGAGTTGGAGCAGGACGTGGATCCCACCGTTTTCGGAGGCTCTCTGGCGGAAATGCCAGAGTTCGAAGCCTTTGACCACGCTCGTTTCCAGGTTTACTTCGGCGAGCAGCCCTTCGCCGATCTCCCGTGTTGTTTGGCCCTTGTGCCGCTCGATTAAATCGACGTAGAGGATGTCGGCTACGGCGTCATATTGAATGTGCATCGTCCGTCCATAGTACATCACCGACAGTGGAGGGAAGATCACTGCGGTAGGCCGTGGCGACCCACCAACGGCTCCCTGAATCAACCCGCGCGACGACCACACAGACAGGTCGTCGGCCCTCGTCGAAATTCCGGACGACGAGAAATTCGTTGATTTCCGAGGCGCGCCGCCGAATTTCGTTCGGATGGGCCACGACGGCAGCGATGACCTCGGTATCTTCGGAGCGGAAGTAACGATGGCGCATGCGGATATATGGCCCCATCGCTTCTCGGTGAGTTCGATGGGAGTCCCGAGGTACGGACAGGCTAGAATGCACGCAGCCAACGCTACTCCGTGAGGCGGCGGTAGAGCTGGGGCAGCCGGCTTGGCAAGGATTCAATGTCCGCGACAACTTCGTAGCCCATGTCCTCGCACATCGTTTTCAGATAGTCGTGCCCGGCGCGATCAACGGTCAGGGCGAAGGGTGTGATGCCTTCGCGTTTGGCCTCGTTTAGTGCCTGCTTCGTGTCGTGGATAGCGTATTCCTTCTCCGTACGGTCGCGCCCGTAGCCATGGTCCTGCGGGCGGCCGTCGCTGAGGAGGAAGAGGATCTTCACCTTGGCATCCGTGAGTTGCAGCTTGTGCGTAGCGTGCCGAATCGCGGGGCCCATGCGGGTCGACCGAATTGGCGTGATCTTGTCCAGGCGGTTCTTAATCGGCTGGTCGAGGCTTTCGTCGAAGTCCTTGATAACGAAGAATTCGACGTTGTCGCGGCCGTACCCGCTAAAGCCGTAGATACCGTACTGATCCCCGATCGTCTCGAGCGCTGTCATGAGCAGGACGGCGGACTCTTTTTCGAGGTCAATGATCCGCTTAGGCGGGCTGGTCAGCTCCTGGCGACGCTTGGAGACCCACCAGCTCAAGTACTTGCGTGGGTCGTCGTCGTAGTCGTCCTCGTCGTACTTCTTTTCGCGCTTGTTTATCTCTTCATCGGTGCTGGCGGACATATCGATGAGGAAGGCGACGGCCACATCGCGGTCGATCTTGTTGCGCCGCCAATAGATTTTGTCGCTTGGGTTAACCCCTGCGCGATGTTCGATGGTCCATTCGATGGCGGCGTCGAGGTCGAAGTCTTCGCCGTCGGGGAGACGCTTAATCTTGCGGAACATTTCGGGCTTCATCAGCTCGAACTGCTTGCGGGTCTGAGCTACGAGCCCGGCGTGTTCTCGCAAGGCATTTTCGTAAAAGTTGTCGGTGCCTTGCTCCAGCTTCGACTCTTTGACGGCGCACCAGCGGGGCTTGTAGTCCTGGGCGCGGAAGTCCCACTCGTCGTAGTAGTAGACCGTGACGATCGGGAGGAGTTCTTCTTCGCCCGGCTCTTCGCCGGTGCTGGCGTCACTTGTCGGTTCGCCCTTTTGCGCCTGGTCCTTTGCCTGTTGACCGGCCTCTTTCATGAGGTTGGACATGAACATCCCGGTGCTGGCGTCCAGGTCGCCGTCCATGAGCGAATCGAGGTTGATCTCGACGCTCTTTTCGAGCAGCTCGGCGAGTTGCTCGGGGGTTAGCGGGACGGGCGACATCTTGCCAGCGTCGCCGCCCATGGCGTCCTGCTTCAGCTTCATCACGCGTTGGACGAGCTCCGGCTTGAAGTCGCCGCGGAAGTCGACTTCCTGGGGGCTTTCGTAGTTCTCATCGCCTTCACCCACGTCGCCCATCTGCATCGAGCCGCCTTCGCCGCCTTGCTCGCCGGGAGCCATCTGGCCGCCTTCGCCGGGCTCCATCGGGTCAACGCTCTCCCAGTCAATATCCTGGTCCTCGAAGGTGTTGGGGATGGAAATGGCTAACTGGTAGAGGCGCATCGTTGCCTCAGCGGCGTCTTCCACGAGTGCCCCCGCGGAAGCGACTTCGAGAAGCAGGCCGAGCGCCTGCCCCATCGGTTCGGCGCGATCCTTCGGCCAGAGGACGGAATCAGAGCCGTCGAGGCTGGCGCGCACGAGGTTTTCGACGAAGCCCTGACGTAGCGGGAGTTCGCGGACGTTGGGGCGAATGAGCAGTTCCGCCGCCTGCATGCGCGTCAGTGGCCGCCGGATGCCGCCGTACTCGCGCTTGATCGCGCCATCAATGCGGGCGTCTTCGGCGATCGTGTAGAGGTCGCTCGCCAGCTTGCGATCGGGGAAGAGGTCGAAGAAGCGCTCCATGTCGGTCGTGGTCGAAACGCCGTCGGCGAGCTTGAACGCCTCACGGCTGTTGCCGAGGAGGTTACCCGGACGGTCCCAGGCGAACTCGAAGCTACCGAACTCAATGTGCGCCGCCTGGTGGGTCGCGAACACCTTGATGGAAGCGAAGTTCTCTTCTTTTTCGGGGTACTTCTCCATCAGTTCGGGCAGAAAGATCGTGCTGCCTTCGGTGCTCGAGCGGTGCTCATCCACCCAGCCAATGCCTTTTTCGGCGAGCGAGCCGGTGGTCTGAATGCTCAGGTTCTTGCCGGTGAGCGCCTTGCAGTAGAGGCGCAAGATCTCGCCAACCTTGGAGAGTTCGACGCGGGCGGAAAGCGTGTCGAGGATGTCTTCGCCGCGAGTTGATTGAAGGCGGAAGTAAGCCTCGCCTCCATCGTGGCTAGCCTGCAGGATCTTCATCCCGGCGGCGTGCCACGGCTCTAGCTCGTCCACACGGATACGTTCGAGGACGCGGGGAGAGCTGGTGACAAAGTCCATGGCGGCGAACGGTGAGTGAGGGGCCAGCTGTTCGGCCAACTCGATCACCTGGTTGTGGTCGTCGGGTTCCAATTCGGCGAGCGAGACTGCGGCTTCTTCGAAGTACTGGAATGCCGAGCGATTATGACCACGCGCTACCTGTGCAGAGAGAAGCAGGTAGCGCTCACGAAGCGGGGAGTGGACTTTCTGGAGGAGTGCCGCGCCGCGCTCGAAGTAGAGGCGGGAGTCCGCCCAACTGGACTGAGCGAGTTCGACAGCGAAGGCGAGGAAGGGAAGCCGGTCGTCGTCGTCCAGCTTCTTCATGACGGTGGGGGCAGTGGCAAGGCAGGCGGAAGCCAGCTCGTAGCTGTGACGCGAAAGTTCATCGATGAACAGGACGAGGCGCGCAGCCTGGCTGATGCGCATGACTTCAAATAGGGCGGGGCCGAGGTCGTAGAACTGGGCGGCGAGGGACGAGCTCTTCCAGTTGCCCTTGTAGAGGCGGCGACCGAGATCGGCCCACTGGCGGACGTGTCCGGGGCCGACGGCTTCGATTGCAGCGGGGGCAGAACGCAGGAACGAGACCGCCAGAGGCGCCGATTCGCCGGCCATCTGGACTGCCTCGCGGCCGAGACTCTCGATCGCGTCCCATGTGATGTTGGCGGGGAAGGACGAACCAGCCTTGAAGTACTCCACGGCGGCTTCCCAGGAACGCAGACTCAGGCTGGTTAGCTCAACCCCGGTCTCGGACCAGATCTGAAGCTGGGAGGGCGAAAGGCGCGGCATGAGCGCGCGCAGTCCAGCCTCGTAGTGTTGTTGCAGCGGCGCCGGGAAGCCGGCGAGCCGTTCGTGGTTCCGAGCGAGGAGTTCTCCGACAATGGTCATGCTTTCTCTCTATTCGCCGTGCGTGTGGTGGTTTTCCCGGCCGTCTCCGGACCGCGTGAGCACAGCCGGAAGGAGGGGTGCACAATCACAACTGCCCCGAGTGGCTTACGAAGTTACGCGTCGGATCCTTGTAATCGTAGAAGACAACCTCGTCTGTTGTCGTGTCCCATGTGGCCGAGGAGAGTTGGAACTCGTTCCGGTGGTCCCGCGGGTCGCCAGTTGAGCCAGGATTTATGACGAGTACACGCCCGTGACGCTGAGCCATTTTGAAGTGGGTATGCCCAACGATGAGGACGTCGCAATCGAGCGTCGCCGCTTTCGACCAGACGGTTTCGTGCGGATAGTGGTACTCCTTCCACGGTTCCCAGGGCGAGCCGTGGGTCATTATCACCTGTTTTGAGTCGACCTTTGCATCCAGCCGGTAAGGCTGTTGGCGAAGCCACTCCACGAGGTCCTGGTCAACTTTCGGAGACGAAAGGGCGCGGATGCCATCTGGGCCAAGGATTGTCTCTTCGTGGTTACCGAGGATCACGCGCGCATCCAACTCCCGCAGCCTGCCGACCACTTCGTTCGACCAACGAAATTGGAAGACGCTGTCACCGGCGCACCAGAGTTCATCGAAGGGGGCCATCAACTCCAACCCGCGCTCAAGGCCCTGAATGTTGCAGTGGATGTCGGAGACGATGGCGAGCCTCACGCCGAGGGCCGAGTTCCGAGTTCCGAGCACTGAGTTGCGTCGTGCCGGCGCTCTACCAATGCGAGTCGCTCGGCGATGTTCGCCATGATCGAGCCGGATGGCGTGACGTTGCGAGGTAGACGCTGGGCGTGAGTTCACGCGGCTTTTGCCAGGCGACTAGTTGCTCGAATCGCTGCACGGTAACTCCAGCCAACGTTCACTATCCTCAGCACGCAGCACTGCGCTCGGGCCTTGCGACCCGGGGCTACTCGAAGATGCTGGTGACGACTTCTTCGATGCTGCGCTGCACTTCCACGTCATCGGTGAGGGCCCAGGTGATGGCTACCTGGCATGCGCGGCGAGGGGCGATGCCGCTGGCGATGAGGCGTCCGGCGTAGACCAGGAGGCGTGTGCTAACGCCCTCGCCGAGGCCGTGCTCGCGCAGGTTTCGCACTTTTTCGCCCAGCTTCGCGAGATCGGTGGCCTGTTCGATGGAGCAGCCCGCCTCGTGGACGATGATCTTCGCTTCCTGTTCGCGCGGAGGGTAGCCGAATTCGATGGCGATAAAGCGCTGCCTCGTTGAGTGCTTGAGGTCCTTCAGGGCGCTCTGGTAGCCCGGGTTGTAGGAAATAACGAGGAGGAACCCGTCGGTCGCCTCAACCACCTGCCCCAGCTTTTCGATCGGCAACAGGCGGCGGTAGTCGGTCAACGGGTGGATGAGGACAGTGGTGTCCTTGCGTGCTTCAACCACTTCGTCGAGGTAGCACATTGCGCCAACTTTGACGGCGCGCGTGAGTGGCCCATCGACCCAGCGGGTGCCGTCGGTGTCTAGCAGGTAACGGCCGACGAGGTCACTGGCAGTCAGGTCTTCGTGGCAGGCGACGGTGATGAGCGGCATACGATGCTCAGCGGATTCGCCGGTGCGATCCGAGATTTTCGTGATCGGACGGCCGAGGCGGTAGGCCATGTACTCGACGAAACGCGTCTTGCCGGCCCCGGTAGGGCCTTTTAGGAGTACGGGGATTCGCTCTTTGTAGGCGGTTTCGAACAGCTCGACCTCATCGGCGATTGGGAGGTAGTAGGGCTCGACCTGGACCGAGTATTCCTCGACCGCGTAGATGTTCGGTTCGCTGTGCGTGGCTGTTTCAACCAATCCAATTACCTCCCGGCTGCGGTGCGCAGCCGTTCCTGAAGTTGTTCCCAGGCTCCCTGAATGCGCTTTTCGAGCGCTTCGAGGTCGCTGTTGTTCTCGATGACGAGGTCTGCCCTCGACGTCCGTTCGGCGTTGGAGAGCTGGGAGGCGATCCGCGCGCGGGCAGCATCGGCATCCAGCCCATTGCGGGCAGCAAGGCGTTCGACGGCCAGTTCGGGCTCAACGACTACGACCCAGATCTCATCTGTCAGGTCTTCCCAGCCGGCTTCGAAGAGGACCGCAGCTTCGAGCACGGCGAGCTTGGTGCCAGCCGTTTCGAGTTCGGAGAGAGCCTGGCTCGCTAGCTTGCGAATGCCTGGCCAGACGACATCGGTCAGGCGTTTCAATTCTTCCGGCTTGCCGAAGACTTTGGCGCCTAGGACCCGGCGATCGATCGTGCCGTCAGCGGCGACAAGGTCTTGGCCGAAAGCCTCGACGACTGCCGCGAATGTGTCCGTCCCGGGATCGTAGGTGCGGTGGCCGAGGACGTCCGCGTCGAGCACGGAGACGCTCTGGTCACGAAAGAAGCGCGCAACGGTTGATTTGCCGCTGGCGATGCCACCAGTCAGACCTATGACGTGCAAAGAGAGACTCCGAGGAAACGAGCGTGTGGAAGGGTCATTGTATGGCCGGAGGGCGGGACGCGGCAAACGGGGAGGGCGTGTTGGGTCGGCTCGAGCGGCGAGCCCGTGTCGGTCCACTGTCGATCTGGCGAGCCGCTTTAGGCGGCCGGTTCCGGCTCGAACGTGACCACGATAACCGGTGAAGGCGCCAGGCCAAGCTCGGCCAGACCTTCGGCTTCTAGCACCTGTGCCATGACCTCTCGGAGGTTGAACGCCACCAGATCGAGCGTCGCGCCTTGCGTCACCGCGTTCAGAGTTGAGCACTCTGCTACGTATCCTGATTGCTCGCCGGGCCGGATGACTGCATGGATGGTGCGCTGATCAATCAAGGATAGCGGAACGGGAACACCGTCGCGATTGTAGTTGGTGAGGCACCCTCGGCTATGATTCGAGCAGCAACGGAGGTATCCATGACGACCATTCTTGCGGAGATCTTCAACCACCACCTCTGGGCGAACCTCGGCATGGTCGATGCCTGCGCGGGCCTGGATGAAGCTCAGTTGGCCATGGCTGCTATTGGGACGTACGGCGCCATCGGGCCGACGCTGCAGCACCTCGCCTCGGCCGAATCGCGATTTATCGCGGCGGTGACCAGCGACCGCACGGGCATGACCGTCAACGAACTCGACGCGTTCCCGGGGATTGCAGCGATCCGGGCGAGCCTGCAGAAAAGCGGCGAGCGGCTCGTCGCCCTGGCCCAATCCGAGCACAACGATCGGATGGTGTCCGGCGAGCGAAGGGGCCAGCCGTTCTCCTTCGCCCTGAGCGTGTTCATGCTCCAATCGGTGGACCACGGCAAGGAGCACCGCACACACGTGTCCGCTTCGCTCACGCAGCTGGGCATCGAGCCCCCGAACCTCGACGGCTGGGCGTACGCCCAGCGGGTGTGAGAGTGGCCATGAAACCCTTGCGTCGAGGCTCTGACCCTATGCTTCCACCATTCGCACACGGGAGCGCGGGGCGGAGCGGTCGCAAGTGGGGCAGTGGTAGACCATGCTCAGGCCGTGGCCACATTTGTTGTCGACGAGCGTGAGATCGTGCTTGCCGTGTTGTTCGCCCCAGGTGGCGAGCGCGCCTACCACAATACCGAGAGCGTGGCCTTTCGAGGTGAGCAGGTATTCGGCGCGGGGTGGGTGATCGCTGTAGAAACGGCGCAGCACCACGCCAGCGGTTTCTAGCGTGCGAAGGCGGTCGGAAAGGACGCTACCGGGTATACCCTCGACCGTTTCGCGCAGTTCGTTGAAGCGATTGTGGCCACGCAGAAGTTCGCGGACCACTTGCAGGGTCCAGCGGTCGCCGACCAGATCCAGGCTAGTGGCGACGGGACAGCGGACTTTTCGCGACATCGGCGGGCCTTTCCGGATCGGGTGAGTTGCGGTACGCTACTGGCGTGAGGGGGTGACTCCACAATCTGGACTCACCCCAGAGCATAACCGCTGCGCATCGCGGCGTGAAGACCCCGTGGAGGCCCAGATATGCTCGAGACAACTCGCGAAACGCTCGCGTCCGCTCTAAACCGCGACACACCGCCCAGTGACCTGGCGGCGATTGCGCTCGCCGACGAGACGGACCTCGGCCCGCTGCTCGCGGCAGCCGCCGAACTGCGCGACCGCGGGCACCGGAACGTGATTTCATACTCCCGCAAGGTGTTTATCCCGCTGACGCAGCTCTGCCGCGACGTGTGCCACTACTGCACGTTCGCGCATCCCCCGCGGCCCGGACAGCGGGCTTACCTGACGCCCGACGAAGTTCTGGCTATCGCAAGGGCTGGCGCAGAGGCTGGCTGCAAAGAGGCGCTATTCACGCTCGGAGACAAGCCAGAACTGCGTTACAAGGTTGCGAAACAGGAGCTAACGGAGCTCGGGCACGATACGACGATTTCGTACCTGACGGCGATGGCTGAGCTGGTCTTCAAAGAGACGGGCTTGTTGCCGCACGCGAATCCCGGCGTTATGACGCGCGACGAAATTGCCGCGCTCCGCCATGTGACGGTCTCGCAAGGGATCATGCTCGAAAGCGTCTCGGACCGGCTGCACCAGAAGGGCATGGTGCACCATGGCTCGCCCGACAAGCACCCAGCTGTGCGGCTGGCGACGATGCGGGCGGCTGGCGAACTGCAGGTGCCGTTCACGTCTGGCGTCTTGATCGGCATCGGCGAGACCCGCCGCGAGCGGATCGAATCGTTCCTGGCCTTGCGGGCGCTGCACGAAGAGTTCGGGCATATCCAGGAGATCATCGTCCAGAACTTCCGGGCGAAGGACGGCACCAAGATGGCGAATTCGCCCGAGCCGGACCTCGATGACCTGCTGTGGACGATCGCCGTCGCCCGGATCATTTTCGGGCGGGCGATGAACATCCAGGCGCCTCCGAACTTGAGCTACGACGAATACCCGAAGCTCGTGGCGGCCGGGCTCAATGACTGGGGCGGCGTCTCGCCGGTTACGCCGGACCACGTAAACCCCGAAGCGCCTTGGCCGCACCTTGAATCGCTGCGCGCACACACGGCGGAGTGCGGGAAGGTGCTGACCGAACGGCTGGCCGTCTATCCGTCGTACACCTTCGATTCGGCGCGGTGGCAGGAGCCGGACCTGGCCACGGCCGTGATCCGAGCGATCGATAGCGACGGTTTAGCGCGGGTGGAAGATTGGTCGCCGGGCGACGCAGAAGTGCTGCCGCCTCCGGCCGAGATTCCTGTGCGCCTCGCTTCGAACCGGACTATCAACACTGCTACCGGCGATGTTCGGACGATTCTTGAGCGTTCGGCTGGCGGCGAAATGCTTGGCGAGGACGACCTCGTGCGACTGTTTCAGGCTCGCGGGGACGACTACCACCTGGTCTGTGAGGCAGCCGACCGGCTTCGTGCAGAGATGAACGGCGACCGCGTCTCCTACGTGGTCAACCGGAATATCAATTACACGAACATCTGCTACTTCAAATGCCAATTCTGCGCCTTCGCCAAGGGAAAGATGAGCGAGAGCCTGCGCGGCACTCCGTACGACCTGGGGCTGGACGAAGTTGTGCGCCGAGCGAAAGAGGCATGGGAGCGGGGAGCGACCGAAGTGTGCATGCAGGGCGGCATTCACCCGGAGTACACGGGCGCGAAGTACCTCGACATTCTGCGGGCCGTGAAAAGCGCGTTGCCGCGAATGCACGTCCACGCATTCTCGCCTTTGGAGGTTGCGCAGGGCGCTGAGACGCTCGGCGTTTCCGTGCCCGAGTTCCTCGTGATGCTCAAGGAAGCTGGGCTTGGCACGCTTCCCGGCACGGCTGCGGAGGTGCTCGATGACGAGGTCCGCGTGACGCTCTGCCCGGACAAGCTCACCACTGGCCAATGGTTGAGCGTGGTGGAGGACGCACATCGCGCCGGCTTCCGCACAACTTCGACCGTTATGTACGGACACATTGACGGGCCGATAAATTGGGCTCGCCACCTGATGCGCTTGCGCGAGTTGCAGATGCGCACTGGCGGGATCACGGAGTTCGTGCCGCTGCCGTTCGTACACATGGAGGCGCCGATCTACTTGAAGGGCAAGGCGCGGCGCGGCCCGACCTTCCGCGAGGCGATCCTGATGCATGCGGTGGCGCGGTTGGCGCTGCATCCGTACATCACGAACATCCAGGTTTCGTGGGTGAAGATGGGCGTGGAAGGCGTGAAAGCCTGCCTGGCCGCTGGAGTGAACGACATGGGCGGGACGTTAATGAACGAGAGCATCTCCAAGGCCGCAGGAGCAGCGTTCGGGCAGGAGTTGCCGCCCGAGGAGATGGAGCGGGTGATTACAGTGATGGGGCGTACGCCGGTGCAGCGGACGACGCTTTACGGTCTCTCGCCCGAAGACCGCCAGATCGCTTCGTTCGGGGCAGACGAACTGCTGCCAATCGTGCTTACGCCGGCCAAGAAGTACGAGCGCAAAAAGGAACCGGTCGCTTCGGTCTGAGCTAAAGGAGTCTGCGTTGTTTGCCTTCGCCGCTGCCCGGATGCGGAAGGTGCAGGTCGAACGCCAGGCCGGCGACCCGTACCAATGCGGTCACGGCGACGCCGAGGAGCGCCGCGGCACCGGTGGACACCGGATCGAAGGCCCAGACGGCGAGGCCGCCGATCCCAGCGGCGGTGGCGTTGACTTCGGAACGCAGCACCATTGGCACGCGTGCCGCTAGCAGGTCGCGGATAACGCCGCCGCCGGTGGCCGTGAGGATCGCCAGGAGAATGATCGCCGGCAACGAAACGTCTGACTCGATTCCGACGAGCGCGCCGGCGGCGGCGAACGCGCCAAGCCCGCCCGCATCGGCGATTGCCAGCATTAGCGGCGGAATGGAGCGATGGATGGAGACGAGCAAAACGGCCACTAGCGACGCGCCTACCGCCCACAAGAGGTAATCCTCTCGGTCGATGACCAGCGGGAGGCGCCTGGTAATAACGTCGCGCATCAGCCCGCCGCCCGTTGCCGTGACCACGCGCCCATGACGAGCAGGCCAAACACGTCAAGCTTTCGCCGGACGCCGACCTCCACGCCGGCGAGCGCGAAGGCGATCATCCCGACGCGGTCGAGCACGCCGATCAGTTCAGAGGCAGTGAGGTGCACGGGGCAACGCTACCACCTCCACGGACAAGTGGACACTTGAGGTGTCCAGTTCTGCTACGATGATGGCATGCGAACTATTGGTGCTACGGAGTTCAAGCAACATTGCCTGCAAATCCTCGACACGGTGGATGAGGAGGGGATTGTCATCACCAAACGCGGAAAGCCCGTTGCGCAGTTGACCCGGTGGAATCGCCCAAAGACTTCAGCCCATCTCATCGGCGCCATGCGGGGGGTGATGCACATCACCGGCGACATTCTTTCAACGGGGATCGAGTGGGATGCTGAATCTTGACACGCACATCTTCCTCCGCGCGCTTGTGGGGACCCTCACCAGGCGAGAAGCGGACCTCGTTGAATCAGAAGACTGTGGCATTTCAGCCATCGTGCTGTGGGAAATAGCCAAGCTGCATCAACTCGGGCGGATCAACACGGGACTCGAACACCCCCTGCTTGCGGAGCAGATTACGCAGATGCGCGTCTGGCCGATAGACCAACGCGTCGTCTACGCGGTCCTACAGCTCGACTTCACGTCGGACCCGGCTGACGAACTGATCGCCGCCACGAGCCTGGCCTACGGGGCGCCGTTGGTGACTCGCGATTCACGCGTCCGGGAGTCGAAGGTAGTGCCGTTCGCCATCTGATGGCCGGCCAACGTGGCATCTTGGCGCGCTATTTGTTCTTGGGGGCGTTTAGCCAGCTCATCATGGCGCGCATCTCTGCGCCGACCTTTTCGACTGGGTGCTCGGATTCGAGGCGGCGGGTGGCGAGGAAGCCGGCGCGGCCAGACATGTTCTCGAGGATGAACTCTTTGGCGAACTGCCCTGACTGAATCTCGTGCAGGATCTTCTTCATCTCCGCCTTCGTCTGGTCGGTGATGATGCGCGGGCCGCGCGTGTAGTCACCGTACTCGGCGGTGTCGCTGATGGAGTAGCGCATGTTGGCGAGGCCGCCTTCGTAAATCAGATCCACGATGAGCTTTAGCTCATGCATCGTTTCAAAGAAGGCGCTTTCTACCTGGTAACCAGCCTCTACGAGCGTTTCGAAGGCGGCTTTGATGAGCGAGGACAGGCCACCGCAGAGGATTACCTGCTCTCCGAAGAGGTCGGTCTCGCACTCTTCGCGGAAAGTGGTCTCGAGGACGCCCGCGCGGGTACCGCCAATGCCCTTGGCGTACGCCAGGGCGACCTGGTGGGCGACTTCGGAAGCGTCCTGGTGGACGGCGATGAGACAGGGAACGCCGCCGCCTTCGGTGAAGACGCGGCGCACCAGGTGACCCGGGCCTTTGGGCGCGATCATCGTCACGTCAACGAACGGGGGCGGATCGATCTGCTGGAAGTTGATGTTGAAACCGTGGGCGAACATCAGCATCTTGCCTTCGGTGAGGTAGGGCTCAATGCCCTGCTCGTAGACGGCTTTCTGCACGTGGTCCGGCGCGAGGATCATGATGATGTCGGCTTCTTTGGCTGCCTGCTCGACGCTGGCCACCTTCAGGCCCTGCTTCTCCGCCAATTCCCAGGATTTCGAACCGGGGTAGAGGCCGATCATGACGTCGCAGCCGCTGTCCTTCAGGTTCAGAGCGTGAGCGTGGCCCTGCGAACCGAAGCCGATAACGGCGATCTTGCGCCCGGTGAGCAGCGAAAGATCCGCATCCTTGTCGTAGAACATCGTAGCCATGAGTGGTCCTCGAACTTTCTGCGCACGGTGCGCGAAGGGGTAAGGACGAAGGCTGAACCTTCATCCGCGGTCGTCCGATCAGATCGGTAGGATGACCTGCTTGACGTAGCGCTCGCGATTTTCTTCGGTGACGCCGATTTCGCGGAGCATCCAGTACGTTTCAATGACGCCGATTTTGCCATCAACGACGCGGACCCAATCGGCGGCACGCGGTCGGTTCGGGTCGATTGAAGCCTCGATGCAGACGTCTTTTGCGCCCGCGATCGTGTGCGTGACCCTCCAAGAGCCAAAGGCCGGCCGTGGGATTGCGGCCATCAGGGCGAGGATGTTGTCGGGTCCGTTGGCCGTGCCGTAGACCGAATCGATGATGGCCGCCTTATCGGCGAGCGGCGCCTTCGCGCTCTCCCCGTCGCCAGAGAAGAGTGCTGTGTAGAACCCGTCGACCAGCGTTTGCGCCGCGCTCGCGGACCCGCCGCGGGATTCCAGCGCGTTGGTGAGCGCGGCGTTCGTGGGCTTGTCCAACTCCAGGTCGCGAAGCATGGCGTAGAGGCGGCGGGCAATGATCTGGCCCCCATCGCCATCGAATTCGAAGACTTCGACGACCCGCTGGGAGAATGGGCGAAAGTCGTAGCCCTTCGCAGTAATCGTCGCTCGTACGGCAACCACGTTTCCGGCCTCGATGTACTCGAGTTCTGTGTAGTTGCAGTCCGCGTAGTCCTTGAGGAACTCGCGGTGCCAATCGGCGATCGAGACGGAATCGCGCAGAGTTGGGCCGCGGAACGACCAAAACTGGGCGTCCGGGGCGTGGCGCGCCTCGATCTCCGCGAAGCGGTCGAAGTGGATAGCGGTAAGAAGCGCGTTAACTGCATCAATATTGCTCATGCGCGGGAAGCGAGACCTGCCTGGGGAAGTGCCCGGATTGTACCGCCTGTCACGAATGCGGGGTAGGAAGCCGTTGCACTGCCCCTCTAAGGCTGGGCCATGTAGCCTTGATCCAAATATCCTCCCCCGGTTTCCTGGCCGAATTAAAGGAGCGCTCCATGACTGTCACCAATGCCGCGCCCGCGCGCGACGTCCTCACACAGGCTGAGGCGGAGGCGCGCGCCGAAGTGGTTTCGAATGCCGCGTACGGTCTCGATATCTCGCTGACCCTCGGCGCAGAGACCTACCGTGGTGACGTCACAGTCACGTTCGAATTGTCGGCCGAGGCAGATACTTTTCTCGACTTTCGCGGGAAGTCGATCGAGGTATTGGAAGTCAACGGGCAAGCGGTGGAGCCAGTGCACAACGGCTATCGGCTGATGTTACCGGGCTCGGCGCTGGCGACGCACAACACTGTGCACGTGGTTTACGAAAACGACTACGACCACGGCGGCGATGGTTTTCATCAGTTCATGGACCCGGAAGATGGCCAGGAGTACCTCTATTCGAATTTCGAACCTTACGAGGCGCACAGGCTCTTCCCGTGTTTCGACCAGCCAGACATCAAAGCAACGTATGCGCTCACCGTGAGTGCGCCAGCAGAATGGGAAGTGGTGGCGAACAGCAGCTCTGCTTCGATCGCAGAGCTCGCAGATGGGCGGCGGCGCCACGTTTTCGAACCGACAAAGAAGTTCAGCACCTACCTTTTCGCGCTGATTGCGGGGCCGTACCACGTGGTACACGAAACGCACGGCACGGTGGAGTTGGGGCTGTACTGTCGGAAGTCGCTTGCCAAGCACCTGGACACGGACGAGTTGTTCACCATCTCGAAGCAGGGCCTGGATTTCTTCGGGACGTTCTTCGACCGGCCCTATGAGTTTGGCAAGTACGACCAGATCTTCGTACCCGAGTTCAACTCCGGGGCGATGGAGAACGTTGGGGCCGTGACGCACAACGAGTACATGGTGTTTCGCGATCCGCCAACCGATAACCAGCGGCGGGGCCGGGCTGAAACGGTGCTGCACGAAATGGCGCACATGTGGTTCGGGGACCTCGTGACCATGCGCTGGTGGAACGACCTCTGGCTAAACGAGAGCTTCGCGACCTACATGGCTTACCTCTGCCTCGATGAGGCCACGCGGTTCACAACGGGCTGGCAGGACTTTAACGCGAGCATCAAGAACTGGGCGTACCGCCAGGACCAACTGGTCACCACCCACCCGATCGCCGGCGAGGTGGCGGATACAGATGCCACATTCCTCAACTTCGACGGCATCACGTACGGGAAGGGCGCTTCAGTGCTGAAGCAGTTGGTGGCGGCGATTGGCATGGAGGGCTTCCGCGAAGGAATGCGGCACTACTTTCGCACATACGCCTTTGCGAACGCTACGCTCGCACAATTCCTGGGGTCGCTGGAGGCGGGCAGCGGCGCGGACCTGAAAGAGTGGTCCAGGCTGTGGCTAGAGACGTCATCGCTCAACACGATTGGATCGCACTGGGAGGCGGACGGGGAGCGCATCACGTCGTTCACGCTGACGCAGAGTGCGCCCGCGGATTACCCATTTATGCGGCCGCACCGGCTAGATATCGGCCTGCTTCGAGATGACGCGGGCGCGTTTCGGGTGGACGTGCTCCCGGCGACCCTTACCGGCGCGGAGCTTGAGTTGGAAGCGGCGCGCGGGCTTCCGAAGCCCGCGCTGGTGTTTCCGAACTACAACGACCACGCCTACACAAAGGTAGCGCTCGACGCCGAAAGCGTTCGGTTTGTGCGGGAAAATATCGACCGACTCGACGATGTGCTGCTGCGCCAACTGCTCTGGTCGTCGCTGTGGAACATGGTGCGGGACCAACAGTTGACGTCGACAGACTACCTGGGCCTCGTGCGCGAAAAGATTGCGCTCGAACCGCTGGCGGAGCTCATCGAGCCGGTGCTGAGCAACGCGTCGGCGGCGCTGGGGCGTTACGTGCCAGAGGCGCGGAAGGCGGAGGAGTCGCGGCGCTTCGTCAAATTCGCGTGGGAGGCGCTCCAGGCCGCAAAGGCCGGGGACGAACAGATCATCTGGGCTCGGGCGATGATCGGCAACGCGCTTACTATGGAGGACATCGCATTGGTTGCGGAGTTGGCCGATGGCGAATTGAACGTCGCGGGCCTCAGCATCGACCAGGACATGCGCTGGGCGGTTGCGGCGAAGTGTGTGGCGAACGGTGTTGAAGGCGCCGCAGCGCGCGTGGCACGCGAACTGCAAGCGGACCCTTCGGACCGGGGCGAGCGCGCGAAGCTTCGCTGCGACGTCTCGACGCCCGACAAGGCGGCGAAAGCGGAAGCGTGGGCGCAGATCAATGGCGAGGGCTACGGGTCGCTTTACCTCACCGGTGCGGCAATGAGCGGCTTCAACTGGTGGGCCCAGGCGCAGATGCTCGAGCCCTACACCGAGGGGTTCTTCGAGCGGCTTCCGGCGATCTTCCGCGAGCGGGAGAAGGAGTTCGCGGGGGACTATTTCCGGGCGCTGATGCCGAGCTTCCGCGTGGATCCAGCTGTGTTGGAACGCTCGGAGCGCCTACTGGCGTCCCTGGATGACGATCAGCCAACTCTGACGAGGATGCTGCGGGAAGCGAATGATGACCTTGCGCGAGCGATTGCCTGCCGGCGGTTCGCTCAAGCGTAGTCCCCTGGGCGATCAGCCCGTCTAGCAATGCTTCAGGCTGGCTCGCGCCGGTTGTTGGCTGCCACTGAAGCGCGGGCTCGTCTTGAGGTTCGCTACAAGTGACCGTGCGCACTTCCGGCATATGCCGTGCGAGACGGCCACGCCGCCCGCCGTCAGCAGGCGGTCGCACCAGGCGCAAATAACGGTGGGGGAACTTGTCTTGGTCACCACCAAAGTTTACGAAGTGAGTGGCGGCGTTGCGACCAACCAGAACACTACTTTTGTAAACTGACGGCGAACGGATAAGGGTGAATCCCCATCAGGATTAACCCTTAGAGAAACGCTTAGCGGCCGTTCTTCGCCGGGCCTTTGCCATTGGATTTCATACTGGCCTGAGAATTTCCGCGCCCGTCCGCTCCCTTTGAGGGGGACGGAGCGCTGGCAGTGCCGTCATTCTCAGTTGGCAAAATGACCGGCGCCGGGGTCTCGGCGTCCGGATCTGATGCCCCGGTGGCCAGCGCAACAACCTGACGGTTCGACGCCGCGGCCACTACCGCTGAGCCGCCTGACTCGATCGCAAGCGGGCTGGGAGCTTCCACGAGGTCCGTGCCGGGCTGGGAGGGGTTTACAGGCGTCGCTTCCACGGTGGTTCTCGCCGCCGGCGGCTGCATCACGCGGAAGCCGCCGAACGAAGAATTTCCGACAGGAGACGTTGTCGGGAGAGGTGCGACGGGAGAAGTAAGGACCCGCACAGCCACGGAGGCGGCAGCCGCGCCGACCGACGGCCCTGATTCCGGCGCCGGTTCTAACATTTCAGCGAGCAGCGCAGTTTCGGGCGGGGGCGCTGGCGCGGTCTCAACGGGAGCGAGCGCCACGGGTGGCCCCAAGAGTTCCTTCGGTACCGGCGCCGCAAAGACAACGTCCACCAGTGAGGCGACCGGCTGGGTGTAATGCGGCTTTCCCGCGGTCAGAACGAAGCCGGCGGCGCCCACAAGAAAGATGGTGACAGCAAGGGCCATGGGCAGGAGCATGAAGCGGCGCTCCCAGGCTGACTCCAGCATCTCTACCTCCCGACCGACCAATGGCAGCCTACCTTGGCGGAGGGTTTGGGGCACTTAGGGGTTTCCCCCGTTTCCACGCACTTTCGGTTTCGGAGCTGGTTAGCGAAGAGCCTTCCAACGACTCCGGAGTTCGGCCAGTTCACGCGCATCCGGCTCGCGCCCTGCGTAGCGTGCGCTCTCGAACGCGCGCGTTATGTCGCGAGCAACGTCATCGCGGTAGCGGTCAGCCAGCCTTGGGACGAACTCGGCAGGCGTTTCGCCAACGCCGCGGATCGCCCCGTCCTGTTCGGCATCGGCCAACACATCGAGGTAGAGACGAGTTGTCTCGGTACTGGCGAACGTCTCTCGCGGGGCGGCGCGGCGCGGGAAGAGGGAGCGAAAGAACTGGCGAAAGTCGTCGCCCGCACTTCCGGCGAGGGTCATCCGTGCATCCGGTGGCTGCCCCCCTGAGGAGCGGCGACGAAAGCGAATGAAGAGCGCCATGGCCCCGCCGGCGATGGCGAGGATGACGAGCAGGGCGATCGTGCGGAGGGCGTAGATAGCGGACTGTTCAAGAAACGAATGGGATCCTTGTTGCGGCTCCTTCGCATCGCCCGCACCACGGCTGGCAAGATCGTTGAGGTTTGCAAAGGGGTTGGAATCGCGCAGGATCGCTTCGAATATTTTCGTCAAGACCCACGCGATGGGTGTCAGAATGACAGTGAGGATTCCCTGCACCACCGCGCCGAGGATGGGGCCGAGGATCGGCGAGAGGACGCCGAAGACCAGTCCAAACACAAGCAGCGCCACGAGACTGACGGCCGCCGTGCCCAGGAGCAAGGTTGAAACCACGCTGCCGGCGCGCATCTCGCCGATGGTTACGCCACTGAGCGCCAACTGCGAACAGGCCAATGCCATTACCGCGACGGCGTAAAACAGCGCGCCTCCGCGGGCGACTTCGCCCGAGCGGCTGGTGCTCGCGGCGAGCACTACGAGGATGGTGACGACGACGAAGCCCCAGCCGATCGAACGCGGGATGCTCTCCATCTCAATGTCGTCGGAAGCGCGATAGGACACGCGAATCCAGGTGGCGATGAAGAGGAAGCTTGCGATCAGCGCGTGGCCGCCGGTCCCCGTCGTCCCATGCGCGTCCCGGATGAAATCGGTGATCCACGTGACGTCCCAGAGCCGGGCGTCGTGGACGACGTTCACGCGGACGATGGCGTAAATGAGAAACAGCGCGAGGCCTGAGGTCAGTAAGTAGCCCTTCGTGCCCGATATGCCGTACCACGTTGCCACGCGGGGGACGGCAAACGCTGCAAGAGCGATCAGCAAAAATGCCCACGCCCCAGGCGCATGCTGGTTCGAACCTGAGTAGCCCGAGGTCATCCACTCGGCGAGCACGTAGAAGGCGAGCGCGTCGGTAGCGATGGAGGCGCCGATCGCAAGTTTGGCGATCACGAGGTGGCCGCCACTTCGCGGTCGAACGGCCGCGCGACTCGGCGGACGGGCACGCCGGGCGGGACGTTATCCAGCGCTCGGTCGGATGTCGCCGCGACAAAGATGTGGTGGCCTTCGTCGCGCAATCGAGCGATCGCGGCGCCCAGCGGTTGGGGGATAAGCGAAGCGACCACAACGATCGTAGAGCCCGCAGGCATGCGTCCACTTTCCCTCTGAATGGAACCGGCGAGATCGCCGAGCGTCAGCGGCTGGATGACCGCCAAGGCCTCGAGGATGCGGCTCAACTGCTCGCGCGAACGGGACGGTGCGAGGCGGATTGGGCGGTCCGCGTCCGGGAATGCACCGTTGGCGAGGAGACCGACGGCGTACCGTGCACCAGCCGCCCAGACGGCCAGCGAGGCGGCGACCGAAACCGTTCGCTCCAAATCGTCGCGCAGGTAACCTTCCCAGGCGTGCTGCATGGTATCGATGTTCACCAGGACGTAGAGCTGTTGGGTGGCGGACGGCTCATAGACGCGCGATTGGAGCTCGCCGTTTCGCGCGGTCGCCTTCCAATCGATGCGGCGCAGTGGATCGCCGGGCCTGTAGTCGCGAAGCCCGGCGATGCGCAATGGGTCCTCGAAGAGACGGTCGCCGCCTTTGCGCTCGCCGAAAGGGCGGTCGGCTGGGAGGCCGAGTTCTTCGACCGGGAAGACCTGCGGGAACACGATGAGATGCTGGGCGTCGTCCCCTTCGAGAAGCCGCGGGAACGCGCCCAGCAGGTCCGAGGACCGCAATCGGCTGGGCCCAAACTGGTGGAACCCGCGCTCCGTGGGGTGCACAGTGAAGGACCAATCGTGCTTCTGGTACCAGCCCAGTGAACCGTTGCGGATGAGCCATTTAAGGCCGGGCGAGGCTGCCGCCGCGACCGTCTCGTCCTGCGCGGGCAGCGCCTCGCCGAGCGCTACGCGCCACTGGTACCAGGGAAGCGGGAGCGGCTTCTTGTTCTCTAGCTCGACGGCGATGACAACAGGCTCGCCGATGAACGCCCGCCGTTCGCTGGCGGTGACTTTCAGCGTCAGCCGATCAAAGAGATGCCGGCTCCAGTAACGGGCTACAGCGCCAAGCGCGAGGATGACCATGCCGACGCCGCTGATCGCCGCTTCGCCGCTCCCGAACCCGACAAAGACGAGAAGGATGCCGACGGGGAGCCAGCCATCGCGGAAAGGCACGTCAGCCTTCTATCGGCACGGGCACGCGCGCAAGGATGTCGGCGAGAATTTCATCCGCTTCGCGCCCACGCAGCCGAGCCTGGGTGGAGAGAATGAGACGATGCGGCAGGACGTACTGGGCCATTGTTTTCACGTCGTCTGGCAGCACGAAATCACGGCCTTGAAGCGCCGCGAAGGCGCGCGCGCTGCGAAAGAGCGCGAGGCTCGCTCGCGGGCTAGCCCCCAGTTCGAATGCCGGATCGCTGCGCGTTTCCCGCACGATGCGCACAGCGTACGAGCGAACGCCAGGATCGACGTGCAGGTGACGCAACGCTTCGGCTAGCCGCAGCAGCTCTTCGCCGCTGACCACCGGCTCGAGGGAATCCAAGGGGTTGTTCGTCTCGAAACGAAGCAGAATCTCGTCCTCATCGGCTTCGTCGGGGTAACCCAGTTTGAGGCGTACGAGGAAACGGTCGAGTTGTGCCTCAGGCAGGGGGAACGTGCCTTCGAGTTCAACCGGGTTCTGCGTTGCGACCACGAGGAACGGACGCGGGAGTGGCGTGGTTACGCCTTCGACCGTCAGTTGGCGTTCTTCCATTGCTTCGAGCAGGGCAGCCTGTGTGCGCGGCGTCGCGCGGTTGATTTCGTCGGCGAGGACCACCTGGGCGATGAGAGGCCCTTCGCGAAAGACGAACTCGCCGATTTTCTGGTTGTAGAAGTTGATGCCCGTTATGTCAGATGGCATGAGGTCTGGGGTGAACTGAATCCGCCGGAACGTGCAGCCCAGCGATTTGGCCAGCGCCTTGGCGAGCATCGTTTTGCCGATGCCGGGCACGTCTTCAAGGAGAATGTGTCCCTCGCAAAGCAGGGCGACGAGGGCCAGGCGGACGACGTCCGTTTTGCCCACGATTACGCGTTCGACGCTTGCCTGGAGCCGTTCGGCGATCTCCCGTATTGACTGGACCTCGGCCGGAGTCAGCCGCCGCGCTGCTGTTTCGTTCACGGGCGGGATGGTACGCGTTGGCTTTGCGAGGCGCGAATAAGTTGAGGGCGCCCAACACTCGGCGACGATAGACTTCCCGGCGTGAGGCACGTTCAACGAATCGGGCTGGGCTACAACAACGTTTACCTGATACCAGGGCAAGCGGGGGCGGTGCTGATCGATGCCGGGCCTGACTTTCAGGGGGCCGGCGAGGCTATATCTGAGGCGATCGGGCCGGCTCGGCCGCGAACGGTGATCGCCACGCACGGCCACCTGGACCACGCGGGGCTCGCCCGCTGGTGGCAGGAACGCGGAGCGGAGGTGGGCCTCGGGCGGGGCGACGAACACTTCGCTTCAACCCCCCACTTCGCAGACGAGACAGAGTTCGCGGTATTTGGGCGCTACGTTCGGGAGATTGGCACGCCCGAGGCGGTGGTACCGGAAGTGCGGCATGGACTGGCCCAGCGGCGGCACTGGGCGCGTGCCGCTGCAAGCGAACCCGGCGGTTATGGCCAACCGCTGCGCGATGGCCGTTGGCCAACGCAGTTGCGGTACCGCCACTTCGTCCCTGACCAAATACTTGGTGACGGAGACGCAATCGCAGGCACGCCACTGAAGGTCATTGCTTGTCCTGGGCACACGCCCGGGAATTTGGTGCTGATGGATGAGAGGGAAGGCTGGCTGTTCTCGGGCGACCAACTGTTGCCTGAGATGACGCCGACGCCCGGGGTGCAGAGATCCGCGGGAGCGGTTGCGGGCCACGACTGGAGGTTCCGTAGCTTGCCACGATTCCTCGAATCGATGAACCGGCTGGCGGCATTCAAGTTCAGCTACTGCTGGCCGGGGCATGGCGAGCCCTTCGCCAATGTGGCTGAGGTGATCGGCGAGAACATCGCCCAGATCGAACAGCGTACGGGCCGGCTGAAACAGCTCCTCGACGAACGTGGAAGGGCGAACGTGTACGAACTTTGCGAGGCGACCTACCCGCGCGCGCTGAAACGCCGCTTCTGGCAGATCGTCGCGACCGTCCAGGGTCACATGGACATCCTTGAGGAGCGGGACGAGGTGCTTCAGGTTGCCGGCGGGTACGAGCGAATTCGCTAAAGGGCGGTGGTCCGTATTGACACGACCGTACGACTGAGTATCGTCGCGCGTCATCCAGCCATTGACGCGTTGGCGAATGCGCCGCTTGGTGAGCACCGCGGGCGGGTCAAAAGGGATACAACGCTTATGTCGCGCACAAACCTGATCACTGCCCTCACTGCGGTGGGTGCTGCATTCTTCATCGGGGTGGGGCTCTGGGCGTTCTTCGGCCCGCGTTCGTTCTTTGACCAACTGGCGACGTTCGAGCCGTACAACCCACACTTCCTGCACGACATCGGCGCGTTCCAGGTGGGCATTGGCGCAGCACTGGCTGCGGCACTCTGGCGACGGACCGACGCGATCTTCGCCGCGCTCGCCGGGGCGGGGGTAGGTTCGGCATTTCACACGGTCGCGCACATCCGCGACAACGACCTTGGCGGAATGGACAGCGACCCGTACGTGTTCGGTATCGCAGCGTTGCTGCTTCTAGCGGGGGCAGCGTGGCAATTGAAGCCGGGACGTAGCTAAGCCGCGACAGAATGGGCCGTTTTCACGGTTGGACGAGCCTCGGCAGGCCACCATCGACGACTCGACCGGGACCAGCGCCCACGTCTCCAAGGCTGTAGGCGATGAGCCCGCCCCGGTATTCTTCAACCTCCTAGAGCACGTGAGGGGGCTTGCCGATGACCAGCGGGCGCCAGCGTCGATTGCGGCGTGGGCGGGGGCGAGAAGGCAGCGGCGGTGTTACGGCCCCGCCGCTGCAGAACGAGTAGACTCGCATTCACATTCACTCGAACACATCGGAGACACTTCATGGCAACCGCCGATACTTCCACGGGAGTTCAAATTCGTTCGATCATCAAACCGGATGGCATCCTTGAACTTTCGCTCGTGATCGTGCCCACGCCTGCGCCGACCGCCGACGAGGTGATCGTGAGGGTCGAAGCGTCGCCCTTGAACCCGTCGGACCTTGGGCTGTTGTTTGGCGGCGCCGACATGACTGCGGCCAAGGCCTCTGGCACGGCCCAAGAGCCGGTAGTGACGGCTCCCGTTTCGCCCCCGGTGATGGCCGCAATGGCTGGCCGCATCGGAGAATCGCTGCCGGTGGGCAATGAGGGCGCGGGCGTTGTGATTCGAGCGGGCGATTCCGCGGCGGCGCAGGCGTTGATGGGAAAGACAGTTGCCATTCTTGGTGGCTCGATGTATTCGCAATACCGCTGCATCAAGGCGGCGCAATGCCTCGTACTCCCTCCGGGCACCTCTCCCGCTGAAGGCGCCTCATGCTTTGTGAACCCGCTGACTGCCCTCGGAATGGTGGAGACGATGCGACTTGAGGGCCACTCGGCGTTAGTTCACACGGCTGCTGCCTCGAACCTCGGGCAGATGTTGAACCGGCTGTGCCTCGAGGACGGCATCCAGTTGGTGAACGTCGTTCG
Organism: Tepidiformales bacterium; assembly: GCA_038323265.1. Lineage (GTDB taxonomy): Bacteria > Chloroflexota > Dehalococcoidia > Tepidiformales > Tepidiformaceae > PNKC01. Next base: position 4,775 of record JBBQGT010000019.1, on the reverse strand, counting down.
CAAGCCGGAGCAGGCACAGATCCTCAAGGCGGGCGGGGCGAAGCACGTCTGTGATTCAAGCCAGCCAACGTTCAAGGACGACCTGACCGACGCGCTGGCGGCAACAGGCGCAACCATTGCCTTCGACGCCACGGGCGGCGGGCGCCTGGCGGGCCAGATCCTGGCCGCAATGGAAGTCGCGGCGAACCGGACGGCCAAAGAGTACAGCCGCTACGGCTCGACGACGCACAAGCAGGTGTACATCTACGGAGGACTAGACCGCGGCCCAACGGAGTTCAACCGGGCCTTTGGGATGGCCTGGGGCATCGGCGGGTGGCTGCTGACGCCGTTCCTCCAGAAGATCGGCCCCGAAGCAGCACAGGCGTTGCGCGAGCGAGTGGCGCGAGAGGTGAAAACCACCTTCGCGAGCACGTACACGAAGGAAGTCTCGCTCGCCGAGGCGTTGGGTCTCGACGCAATCGCGGTCTACGGCAAGCAGGCGACGGGGGAGAAGTACCTGATCAACCCGAATGCGTAGGATTGGACGGTTCTCCGGCGTGCCTGGCGACTCCGCACCAGATAATCGTGGCCGCTATTAAGGCGCCCACTCGAAGTTAGCAAATGCCCATTCGATCAAGGCAATCGCATCCAGGGCCATTGACGGTGCGTCAAGCATCACCACTATCACGCGATGGCCACCGCGATCCGCGCACGCCACAAAGGTTGGACCAGCTTCTTCGGTGTATCCAGTCTTGATCCCGTCCACGCCGCGCGTGTAGTTGAGCAGAGGATTCAGGTTGTAGAGCGAAAGATCGCGCGTGCCGCTCGCGACATGTGTCTCGGTGCCAACGAGCACGCGAAACTCCGGAAAGGTCATGGCGTATTTCGAGAGCTGGGCGAGGTCCCACGCTGAGCTGTAGTGGTCCGGGCCGCCGAGCCCGTGCACATCCGTGAAATGCGTGTCCCTGAGTGCGAGCCGCTTCGCAAGGTCGTTCATACGGTCGACGAACGACTCTTCCGTCCCGGCGGTTGCCTGGGCGAGTTCTCGCGCCGCATCGTTACCCGATACCAATAGCATCCCGTAGAGCAGTTCGTGGACGCTGAAACTGTCTCCTGGTAACAGGCCCATGGTGGCGCTATCTTCGAGCCATTCCTTCTCGAGATCGGGATGGACGGTGATCAGAGTCTGCAGGTCGATCCCGCTTTCAAGCACAAGGACGGCGGTAGCGATCTTCGTGAGGCTCGCCGGCGGTAGCCGCATGTGCGCGTTGGACTCGTAAAGCGCGGCACCAGATGCTTCATCGAAGACAAGCAGAGACCTGGCGGTAACCAGTGGCGGAGGTTGATCACGTGACACTGGCCCCGCCGATGGCGTGGGTAGGGCCTCTGCCGAAGGCGTCCGTTCGAGGTTTCGCACTGGCTCGGACGCGACAGGTGGGGCGGTCGGATCCTCCGCGGCGGGAGCGGGCGAGACCGTGGGCGAGCTTCCCTGGCTGCAGGCGGCAACGACGAGCAGCGTCCCAACGACGGACGCGGCGAAGATTGTCCTGTACAGACGCATCACACTGATTCTCGCGGCCCGGACGGCGACAACACAACGCCGACGGCTGCCCGAAGTGTTTCGCCACCGTATAGGTTGCCGCCCGGGAGTGTTGCGTCGGGCGGCGAGCCCATCACAAACGGTGCGGTACCGAAGGGAATCGAACCCCTAGGCCTTGCGCTCGCCGAGTCTAAGTCTGGCTGGGTCACCGGCACTGAGTGATTTGATACACAGCCGTAGCTGCGTACGGCCCTCCTTCTGTGCCGAAGGGAATGTAAGAGTCGCAAACTTGACTGAATGCAGAACCTTCGGCGCAAGCGCATCGCCGGGAAGACTACCCTCCAAACGCCGGTCATCTCTCTCCGCAACACGCGCGACGGCCGCCAGGCTACATTGGTGCTGACCGCGCACCTGGGCGATGAGTCATACTTCCGAGCCTTGCAAACCGCGATCGCCCAGACGCAAAGGCGCGTCTACTTCGAATCGGTGCGCTCTCTCGACCCGACTCCAGAGCATTGGCGCGAGCCGTATCACCACTTCCTCAAGTCGCTGCGAGAGGACCTCTACCACGGGATCGCGAGTCTTGGTTTGTTGGCATTCCAGGGCGACAGCCTCGCTCCAGAACCCGGCTGGACGAACGCAGACGTCGATTGCTGCGCTCTGGCGAGGGAGTTACGGCGTGCACGCGTGCCGCTGGTTCGGTACGAAATCGCGTTTGGGTTGCTCCGCCAACTGATCCAGCAGGCTCAGCGGGGCGACAAAGCGGCCCTGAGGACGCTCGAGAGGGCCATCAAGTGGGGCTTGATTGCAGTCAGCGTTACTGCCGTCTTTAACTTCGTACGCCGGTTGCCCCGGACTCGCTCGCTCTACACCGTTATCAACGACTGGCGCAGCGCGGAGGCTGTGAAAACGGTGGACGGCGCCGGTGGCGACTTCCTGCTGATCTACGGGGCGGCCTATGGAGAGACGATCCTTCGCGGCCTCGCGGACTGTGGCTTTCGCGAAACCACACGCGACTGGCTAACAGTTTTCACAGCATAACCGCACGTAGGAAGTGCGTGCGGCCGTGTTGGGGTCCTCAGCGAAAGAGGCTCGCGCTGAGGGCGTAGTAGACTCACCTAAACGCCGCATTTCCGCGAGTCGCAAGATCCAGGCGCCGACTACAACGAGACGTTGATTTCCCTACGGCGTGACACGGGCGCAATGCCGGGCGAGCTTGAGACGCGGGAAGCGCTGCGGCGAATCGCCAGCACGTTTCCCCTGGCCACTGTGAGCAGTTGGCCGGTCCCGTGACTAAGCACGCCTAAAGGTTCTAAACGTTCCGTTTCGGCGCGAGCCGCCGAGTCAGCACGCAAGTGCTCCACATCGACCGCTTTCCAGGCTTCCGCTAGCCGGAATTCGGTGTAGTTGGCGTAGCAGCCGCCGACGGCGATCAGTCCTTTGAGGAATGACCACCATACCGAGCTGAAGCGTGGCAGAAGCTTGAAAGAGATTCGCAACGTACGACGGCTCTTTCGGGTATTCGCTGGAGGACTTCGGCAGGGCACGCTGGGCGGGGATAACTGGCGAGGGGAGACTGGCGTGACTTCCGAATCGTTCGAGGTTCCGCGGTGACGTCAGGCGTGGGCGCGCTGCGACGAGCGTTCTGGCGAAGGGTCCCCAAGACGAGTCTTGTCCGCGGCAAGCGGTTCCAACACTACTTCGCTTCAACGTTCTTGGCCGATGGCTCTCGCGAAGCGGTCCACTACGCTGCACTGGTCGCCACGGTCAGTTCTGGCGGGTCACCCTTTCGTTCGGCCATCCTCGGCGCCTCGGCGTTGGTCCCGCCGACCGTTCTGGGGTTCGTCGGCGGCATGGTCGCGGACTCGCTCTCGCGGCGCATCGCTCTCAGCCTGGTCTACTTGCTCCAGGCGGTTGGCTGCATCGCCGTTCCGCTGTTCCTGGGCACAGGCTTCGCGCAGGTGGTCATCCTGATCTTCGTATTGAACGTGTTGGGCCAAGTTTCGGGGCCGTCCGAACAGGCGCTGGCGCCGGTTGTCGCACCCGGATCGCAGATTCCCCAGGCAAACTCGCTCTTTGGCCTAAGTTCCAACGCTGGCACCCTTGTCGGTACCGCGGTCCTCGCGCCGGTCCTGGTAATCACGCTGGGGCTCGAAGCCGTGTTCATCATCGCGGGTATCGCTCTCCTGCTGGCTGCGCAGCGCGCTTTCACCGCCCGCGGCCCAGTTCGCGCTAGCGAGCGGACGAAACGTCAGGGACTGCGGCGTGAAACGGAAGTACGCCACTGGCTGTCACGCGAACCGGCGGTCGCCTCGATGGTGGGCCTGGTCGTCATCGCAGGAGTCGCGAACGTGATCCTGCAAGTGCTTGCGCCGCAATACGTGGTAGACGTCATCGGCGTAAGCGCGGAGAGTGCGGTGTACGTCTTCGCGCCTTCGACGCTCGGCATCGTGCTCGCGTTCGCCGCCGCGCCGTTCCTGATCCGAGTCCTCGGCGAACGCCGTTGCGCCCTCGCAGCCCTCCTCCTCACCGTATCGACGCTCGTCGCCCTCGGCTTTGTGCGCGATAGCCTGGCCGGCTACGTGGATCCTGTGAATCCGTTGCGCGGCCTCGCCATCGTGGGCATTGGGCTCGGCGCGAAGCTACGCACCGCCGGCCTACTGTCGTTTCCCCTCGGCTTCGGTGTATCGCTCACCACGACGGCCGTGCAGACATACATCAACCGGCGCGTTCCGGAGGAGATCCAGGGACGGGTGTTCGCCGTGCAAAGCACACTCAAGAACGGCGCAGCCATCATCCCGTTGCTCATGCTCGGAGGCGTGGCGTCCGTGGTTGGAGTTGCGGTTGTACTCGTCGTATCGCCGTTCGTGCTGCTCGCCGTTGCGGTCGTCTTATTGCTTCTGTCGGGGAGGGTCTCTCCCGGTCTCCCGGGAACGCCAGGCGAGTTCGTAAGCTCGCTCCTCGAACAGGAATCCCCTGAGACCGCCCCGGAACCCATGGCCGGCGGCACATAGCTGGCCCACCTAGCTGCGGGGGAAAGAGACATTCATCTGCCATTCCTCGCGGACTTGCGGGTCGGTAGGGGTCCACCGAGCGATACACGTCCCGGGCAAGGTCACCGAGTGCGGCTCGCAGAACGTTGGCCGGCGAGGGAATCAATGAAGGGCCGCGGCTCAGGCGACGCACTCGCTCGATCGCCGTCCTGCGTCCGTCTCTTCCATGCGTCATGATAGGTGTGGCTGGCGCTCGCTCCGCG
>JBBQGT010000018.1:0-32674 GCA_038323265.1 Tepidiformales bacterium | reverse complement strand
CATGGCAACTCTCGAACGGCCCCGTACCGTTGGTGAACTTCGCTCGGCAGGCTACAAAGTCTTGCCGGTGCGCGAAGAGATGCGCAAAAACCTGATCGCTAAGATTCGTTCTGGCGAAGACCTGTTTCCCGGCGTGTTCGGCTACGAAGAGACCGTGGTGCCGCACATCGTCAATGCCATTCTTGCCGGCCAGGACATCATCTTCCTCGGCGAACGCGGGCAGGCAAAATCGCGCATTATCCGCTCGCTGACTTCGCTGCTGGACGAGTCGACGCCTGTGCTCCGCGGCTGCGAGATCCCTGAGGACCCCTACGAGCCGATCACCCGCGCAGGCCGCGACATCATTGAGCGACACGGTGACCTGGCCGAACTCGAATGGCTCGATCGCGACAAGCGTTACGGCGAAAAGCTCGCTACGCCGGACATCACGATAGCGGACCTCATCGGAGAGGTGGACCCGATCAAGGTGGCCGAAGGCAAGTACCTTTCGGACGAACTAACCATTCACTACGGCCTGATTCCGCGCACCAACCGCGGCATTTTCTGCATCAACGAGCTGCCGGACCTCGCCGAGCGCATCCAGGTCGGCCTGCTGAACATCATGGAAGAGCGCGACGTGCAGATTCGCGGCTACCGCATCCGGCTCGCTCTCGATGTCTTCGTGGTGGCTAGCGCCAACCCCGAGGACTACACCAACCGCGGACGCATCATTACTCCGCTGAAGGACCGCTACGGCGCCCAGGTTCGGACCCACTACCCGACGAAGATCGAACACGAGATGGAGATCATGGAGTCGGAGCACCACCCTGTGCCGGACGATGTGCATGTCGTTGTGCCTGATTACATGAAGGAAGTGATCGCCGAGATCAGCCGTCTCGCGCGGCGCAGCCCAGACGTCAATCAGCGCTCCGGCGTGAGCGTCCGCGCAAGCATCGCCAACTACGAGAGCATGCTCGCGAATGCCTTGCGTCGCTCGATCATGACCGGCGAAGACGTCGTCGTTCCACGCGTAAGTGACCTTCCGTACGTGGTGCCGACGCTCTCCGGCAAGGTCGAATTCGAAACAGTCGAAGAAGGCCGCGAAGAGCAGATCATCGACAAGCTGATCCAGGGCGCCGTGGTCGCGGTGTTCAACCGCTACTACAACCTTGGTGAACTCGAACAGGTCGTCAATCGGTTCAAGTCTGGTGCAGCCGCCGAAGTCGGCGATATGTCGCCCGGCGAAGTGTACGTGCAGCTGGCGAAGACGATCGAAGGCTTGCAAGAGGCGGTCGACAAGCTCGGCCCGTCCAACTCGGGCCCCGAGACCGCAGCAGCGATCGAGTTCATTCTCGAGGGCCTGCACCTCAACAAGCGCCTGAATAAGGACAAGGTTGGGGGCAAATCACAGTATCGGGGATGAATGTTGAGATCGTCCCGTTGATTCCGGACGGCCCCCTCTTTGAGGGGGCTATTTGCGTCTACGCGGAGGCGTTCAGCGAACCTCCGTACTGTGACCCGGATCGCGGCAAGGAGATTCGCGACCGGCTGCGGGGCGAGCACAGCCGCCGGCCGGGCTTTCGCGCGCTGGCGGCACTCGGCCCAGGAGACCGCGTGGCGGGCATGGTCTACGGGTACCGCGGGGTGGATGGCCAATGGTGGCACGACACCGTGTCCAAGGCGCTCCCACGCATCCACAAAGAGCAGTGGCTGGCGAATTCATACGAACTAGTGGAGTTGGCCGTGCAGCCGCTTTGCCAGCGCCAGGGCGTCGCAACCGCGCTGATCGAGGAGCTGCTGGCAGGGCGTTCGGAGCGAACCTGTGTCCTCAGCACACGCACCGACAGCGACGCCCACATCCTCTACGCGCGGCTCGGCTTCGAGAGAATTGCCGAGATGCCGTTTTCCGCGAAAGGTGCAATGTTCTACATCATGGGGATGCCGCTAAGTCCGATTGGCGGCTGACTCGTCTGCCCCGCTATTCTGATTGCCATGCCCGAGCAAGAAACCTTCAGGTGCGTCCGCTGCAAGCAACCCGTCGACACGCTGTCGTTCGGGACCACGCAGCGGAACCACTGCCCGCAGTGCCTCTGGTCCCGCCATGTGGACAACTTTCCGGGTGACCGCAAGGCGAGCTGCGGCAGTCCGATGGAGCCGATCGCCGTCTTTCTTGGCCACGGCGCCGAGTGGATGCTTATTCACCGCTGCAAAGGTTGCAACTTGCTGCACGAAAACCGCATCGCCGGCGACGACAGTGTGATGGTGCTCATGGCTATTGCCGCTCGTCCGCTGGCCAACCCGCCGATACCGTTGGAGTACTTGCCGGGGTAGGCTACAACGCCAGGCTCACTGGATTCTCCAGCAGGCCCTGGATCTCCTTGATGAAGCGCGCGCCCTCAGCGCCGTCCGTTACGCGATGGTCCGCGCTCAGGGCGATCTTCATGACCTGTGCCACCACAACCTGGCCCTCGCGCACGACCGCAGCGGCCATCACCGAGCCGACGCCGAGGATTGCCGCCTGCGGCGGGTTGATGATCCCGATCAGGGTCTCCACGCCGTACGCCCCGAGGTTTGTGATAGTGAAGTTGCCTTCGCTGTACTCGGCCGCGCGCAGGTGGCCTTCTTTGGCGCGGGCGATAAGGTCCTTGCTTTCGGCGGCGATGTGGCCCAGCGACTTGTGGCCGCAATCCAGCAGAGCTGGCGCGATCAGGCCGTCATCCAGAGCGATGCCGATGTCGATGTTGACCTGTTCGTGCATCTTCAGGCCGCTCTCTCCGAACTCCGCGTTGAACTTCGGGTGACGCTCGATGGCGATCGCGCAGGCCTTCACGAGCAGGTCGTTGATGCTCACCCGCTGGGTTTCGCTTGCTGAGGCGTTGAGCTGCGCGCGGAACTTCATCGCCGCCGTCATATCGATGTCGAGCGTGAGGTAGTAGTGCGGCTGCGTCTGCTTCGAGAGCGTCATGCGCCGGGCGACCGCCTGGCGGATCTTCGAAAGGCCAACCCCTGGCGTGGCTGGCGCTGCCGCGGGCCTGCCAGCCGTGGGCGCCGCAGATTGCGTCGTCGGTGTCTGCGCCGCGGCGGCGGGCTGCGTTGCCGCAGTCTCAGCGGGGCGGGCTGCGCCGCTCTTCGCCGCGGTCACGGCCGCTTCGACGTCCCGCCGGAGGATGCGCCCGTCGGGGCCACTGCCGGTGATCGTCGTTGCGTCGATTCCAGCTTCGGTTGCAATGCGCTTCGCGACCGGCGAGATGCGCAGCCGGCCATTGGTGGCAGGCGCTTTCGCCGCCGTCGAGCCAGATTGATCGGGCGCAGCTATGGGCGAGGCGCCGATTGGCGTCACGGCGGCCGGTTCAAGCGTGTCGGCTGCCTCGGCTGTCGCCACGGGCGCAGTCGCGCCGGTGGCAACTTTCTGAGGTTCCGGTTCGATCGTGCGGCGAGGTGGCGTCTCGGCGGGCGGCATGCGCTGTACTTCCCCACTCTTCTCCGACGGGTCACCAAGCAGCGCAATGATGTCGCCAACCGGCACTACATCGCCTTCCGAAACAACCTGCTTCAAAAACGTGCCGCCCTCGAAGGCTTCCAGTTCCACCGTCGCCTTGTCGGTTTCGATCTCGGCCAGGATGTCGCCGCGCGCGATGACATCGCCCACGTTCTTGAGCCACTTGAGGAGGGTTCCTTCGGTCATATCGGCGCCCATCTGGGGCATGGTTACTTCGAAAGCCACGGTAAGACTCCTCGGGGTGGTGGGCGGTTAGAACATGTGGAGGACGGCGTCGACCACATCCTCTTCGGACGGCAGCGCGGCGAACTCCAGGTTTCGATTGTAGGGTAGCGGCACATCCTTGCTGCAGACGCGGGCTACAGGGGCGTCCAGGTAGTCGAACGCCTGCTCCATAATCTGCGCGCTTAGTTCGCCGGCAAATCCGCCGAAACGCCAGTCGTCCTCCACTATGACGGCGCGGTTAGTCTTCTTCACAGAGGCGATAACCGTCTCCATGTCGAGAGGACGAAGCGTGCGCAGGTCGATCACCTCGGCGCTAATCTCTTCCTGTTCACGCAGGAGATCGGCGGCCCGAAGCGCCTGGTGGACGCTCCCCGAGTAGCCAACAATCGTGACGTCGCTGCCTTCGCGCAGGATGTTTGCCTTGCCGAATTCGATCAGGAAGTTCGGGTCGTCCGGTACTTCGCCCTTGAGCCCGTAGTTCGCGGTGTGTTCGATAAAAACCACGGTGTTCAGGTCGCGGAAGGCGGTTTTGAGCAACCCCTTGCCATCCGCGGGGTTCGAAGGGCAAACCACTTTCAGGCCTGGGAAGTGGGCATACATCCCCTCGAGGCTGTGACTGTGGGTTGCGGCTAGCTGGCTTCCGCCGCCGCTCGCCATACGGATCACCAACGGGACACTTATCTGGCCGTTGGACATGTGGTACAGCTTGGCTGCGCTGTTGACGATCTGGTCGAGTGCCAAAAAACTGAAGTTGATGGTCATCAACTCGACCATTGGGTGCATCCCGCCCATGGCCGCGCCGATGCTCGCGCCGACAATCCCAGATTCGGCGATCGGGGTATCGCGCACCCGCTCTTCGCCGAACTCCTCGAGCAGCCCTTTCGTGACCGAGTACGAGCCGCCATAGGCCCCGATGTCTTCTCCCAAGAGGAAGATGTCCGGGTCGCGGTGCATCTCCTCGCGGATCGCTTCGCGCAGGGCGTCGCGCATACGCATCTCAGTCATCGGTCGATTCCTTGTACAGGTGGTCGAAGAGCGTGCTGATCGGCGGGTTCGGACTGTTTTCCGCGAACTCGACGGCCCGGTCGACGACCTGCTCCACGCGTTCGGCGATCTCCGCCATCCTCGCTTCATCCAGCTCGCCGCGTTCCTGCATATAAGCCTTCAGCTTTTCGATCGCGTCGCGCTTGCGGTACTGCTCCACCTCGTCCTTCAGCCGGTACAACTCCGGGTCGGACATTGAGTGGCCGCGGTAGCGGTAGGTCATCGCCTCGATGAAGTAAGGTCCTTCGCCGGAACGGCAGTGATCCGCCGCTTTGAGCGCGGCTTCCCGCACCGCCAGCACGTCCATGCCGTCAACCGAGACGGCGGGCATGTTGTAGGCGGCCGCAAGTTTCGGAATGTCCGTCGAAAGCGATTCTTTGAAGGGCACCCCCATGCCGTACAGGTTGTTCTCGCAGAAGAAGATCACGGGCGTCTTCCAGAGGACCGAGAGGTTGAGTGCTTCGTGGAACTCGCCTTCGCCTACACTCCCATCGCCGAAGATGCACAGCGTCACGGAGTTCGTCTTTTTCATCTGCGAGGCGAGCCCAAGGCCCACGGCGAGCGGAAGGTGAGCGGCGACAATCGCGTAGCCTCCCAAGAAGCCCTTCGAGACATCGAACAGATGCATCGAGCCGCCGCGCCCGCCGCTCACGCCATCCTGGCGTCCAAAGAGTTCGGCCATCACGCGATTTGGGTCCAGCCCGCGAGCAAGCGCGTGACCGTGGTCGCGGTAGTGCGTGACGATCTTGTCGGCCTCGGTCAGTGCGCTCATCACCCCAACGGCGCACGCTTCCTGCCCTGTATACAGATGGAGGAAGCCGCGGACCTTACCCTTGGTGTACATCTCGCCGGTCTTCTCTTCGAAGCGGCGAATCAGCATCATTTGGTACAGGAAATGGCCGAGCTGTTCCGCCCCTAAGTCCGGGGCGGCCTCCTTACCGGCGGTGGCTTGTGCATTCACGGTGCGGCTACTCCTTGCTGCGATGCGGCCTTGCTGCTCTTGCGCTGGACGATGTGGATCGCCTGGCCATCGACCGCAAGGGCCGCTTCTTTCAGCGCCTCGCCCAGCGTTGGGTGGGCGTGGACGGCGAATCCGAGCTCAATGGTGGTTGCTTCCAGGAGTGCGACCATCGTCGCCTCTCCCAGCAGATCGTTGATATCATGCCCAACCATGTGGATGCCAAGCACCTGGCCGGTTGGCGCATCCGCTATCACTTTGATGAATCCTTCGGTCTCGCCAACGGCGATCGACTTGCCCAGTGCGGTCAGCGGGAAACGGCCCGTTTTTATGGTGAACCCGGCCTCCTTCGCGCCTTTTTCGGTGTACCCGATGGAGGCTACTTGGGGTTGGCAGAACGTCGCCCGCGGCATCTGGACGTAATCCAGCGTGGCCGTCTTGTGGCCTGCGATGCGTTCTGCCGCGATGACGCCCTGCTGCGAAGCGACGTGCGCGAGCATCAGCTTTCCGGTTACGTCCCCGATCGCGTAAATGCCTGGCACGTTCGTCTGCATCCCCTCGTCAATTTCGATGAAGCCACGCTGCGTGGCGATGCCCAACCCTTCGAGGTTGAGCCCCTGCGTATGCGGGACGAAGCCCACAGCAACGAGCACGCGGTCCGCCTCCAGCGTCTCGGCGCCAGATTCGGCGGAGGTTTTGACCTTTGCCACGCCTTTCTCGACTGAGACCTCTTCAACCCGCGCTTTGAGCAGGCTGCGAATGCCGCGAGAATCGAACGAGCGCTTGAGCGCTCGCCCCGCATCCTGATCTTCGAGCGGCACCAGCGTTTCGAGCAGTTCGACGATCGTCACTTCGCTGCCGTAGCTGGCCCAGGCGTGAGCAAACTCCACGCCGATTGGGCCGGCGCCGATGATCACCGCCCGCTTCGGGGCGGAACGGATGGCGAGCGCTTCGCGGCTGGTGACAACCGTCGTGCCGTCAATCGCGATGCCCGGCAACGACCGTGCCGACGCTCCGGTGGCGAGGATCATGCTCTTCGCCCCGTACGATTTGCCGTCGCAGACGATCGTGTTCCGGTCCTTAAGCGAGGCGGCTCCGTGGATTAGATTCACGCCGCACTCGGCGAGCAGAGTTTCGACCCCCCTGACGAGCTGTTCGGCAACTTTGCGGCTGCGATCCACCGCTGCGCCGAAATCGTACTGGGGGTCCTTTACGCTGATCCCCCACTTCTCGGCGTCTCGCACGAGATTTACCACATCAGCGTTTTTCAGAATCGCCTTGCTTGGGATACAGCCCCAATTGAGGCACAGTCCGCCCACCCGATCGCGTTCGAACAGACCCACGGAGAGCCCGAGCTGGGCGGCACGGATGGCCGAAACGTATCCGCCCGGCCCGCCGCCGATGATTGCAAGGTCGAAGTCAGCCATAGTCTGCTCCTAGACTACCATAGTTTGGGCGTGATGGCTGGCCAGGTCCTGAATCTGCTGCACCGCATCCCAGCCCACTCCATGGTGCGAGACTTCGGCGGCTGGTGTCTAGGGCGTTCTGCTAGACCGTCCCGGAGTCATCCCGTGTCGGCGGCAAGAATGGCCGGCGGAGCACCCAGATCGTGTGGCTGCGCAACAGCGGCACTGCCGCGAGTGGCCCGTAAAGCCACGGCGCCATGCGACCAATTGGGCGGGCTAACGGCGGCGCCAGGGTGATGCGGTGCCTCCGTACTGGACACTTGGGAAACCAGCGGCGGATGTCGTCGGCGAGTATCGGATGGACGCTCTTGTTGCGCGGATTTTTCTTTCGCATGTCGTAGATCACGACCAACCCCCCTGGGCGGGTGATGCGAAACAGCTCACTTGCGATGGCCTGCGAGACCTCGTCATCCGTCACGCTGCTGAACAGTGTGAACGCCAGCGCGATGTCGAACGTGGCGTCGGTCTCCGGGATATCGGCTGCGCTCCCGCTGTGCACCCGAATTTGGGGTGCGTGCGCCCTGTTGTAGTCCACCGCTGCAGGGTCCAGGTCAATTCCCGCAAGGTTCTCGGGCCGTGCGCCCCACTGCAGAAAGAGCCGCAGGTTGTAGCCCGTTGAGCAGCCCGCTTCGAAAGCACGGAAGTGGTCCAGCGAATCGATGTTGTGCTGCCGCAAGAGTTTCGAAAGGTAGCGCTCGCGCTCCTGCACCATCAAAAGGTTGCCAGGCTGGAGGATGGACTGGTCTGCCATGAGATTTCAAGGCTTGGGTGGCCGCGAGTAAGGCGCAAGCACAACTCCCGTTGGCGCTAGAATCGAACGCACGAGGTGGACTCCATGGGAACGATTGAACAGGCCTACGTTGAGGCCCATCCGGGCTCCGAAAAGCTCTATAAGCGCGCCGCGAAGGTGCTGCCGAGCGGCGTTACACACGACAGCCGCTTCTTGCGCCCTTTCCCGCTCTACGCCAACCGAGCCGCTGGTTCGCGAAAGTGGGATGTGGACGGCCGCGAATACGTTGACTTCGTTATGGGCCACGGCGCCTTGCTGCTTGGTCATGGCTTTCCCTCTGTGACCGAAGCGGCGATGTCCCAACTGGCGCTGGGCACGCACTACGGCGCCAGCCAGGAGGGCGAAATCGCCTGGGCTGAAGAAGTTGTGCGGCTGGTGCCATCGGCCGAGGTGGTGCGCTTCACCAGTTCTGGCACGGAGGCGACCCTGATGGCCCTCCGCGTCGCGCGTGCGCACACCGGCAAGCCCGTGATTGTCAAATTCGACCGTCATTTCCATGGCTGGCACGACTACGTGGCGGCCAGTTCGAAATACGCCGGTGCTGTGCCTGCAGGCGTACCCCAGAGCACCATGGACAGCGTCATCGTCCTCCCAATCGATGAAACGGCTTTGCGCGAGACGCTGACCAGCCGCGACGACATTGCAGCCGTGATCGTCGAATCCGCGGGCGCCTCCAGTGGCACGCTCCCGCTGCCCGAAGGCTTCCTCCAGGCCATTCGCGATCTCACGCGCGAGCGCGGCATCGTCATGATCATGGACGAAGTGGTCACGGGCTTCCGCTGGGCTCCCGGCGGCGTGCAAGAAATCGAAGGCGTCACGCCCGACCTGACGACGCTGGCGAAGATCCTCGCCGGCGGACTGCCGGGCGGCGCCGTGACCGGTAGCCGGGAGGTCATGGAACGCCTCCAATTTCCGGCGCCCGGGACGAAATCAGCAAAGGTCGGGCACCCGGGGACATTCAACGCGAATCCGCTGTCCGCCGCGGCGGGCGTCGCCTGTCTTCGAGAAATCGCCGACGGCAAGCACCAAAAACGCGCAAGCGAAAACGCCGCGCAGTTGCGAGCCGGGATGAACGCCGTGCTCTGCGAGATGGGCATTCCCGGCGTGGTTTACGGCCAGTCCAGCGAGTTTCGCATCCTGCTCACAGGGACCGTGCCGGAGGCTGCCGACTACCACCCGCGAAGCCTGCCCTGGGATCTCCTCGAGGCTGGCAATCCCGCCGAGCGCGCGCGCATCCTGCAAATGGCTATGACGAATCGCGGCGTCCACCTCTTCGGCGACGGCGGAATGTCGAGCTCGGTGCACACCGAGGATGACCTCGCACTCGCACTCGACGCCTGGCGCGGCTCTCTGACGGCGATGCGCGAAGATAGGGCGCTGTAGAGGCTTGTGGAGCAGGAGTAAGATGGCATCATGTTCTCCACGATTCTGTTCATCGCCATCCTGGCCGGGCCGTTCATCCTCTTTCTTGTGAGTGCGTTGAGCCAGAAGGCCAAGACGACCGGCATCCTGGGCGGGATCAAGATGCCGAAATCGGCCAAGACGCCAAAGGAAGCGGGCTCGCCCTCTGCCGCCAGGCCCGCGAGAGCCCCCAAACTCCAGCGCACCACCACCATGCGCGCTCGCCGCGTGACCTACTGCGGCAAGGGGCTCTCACATTTTGCCCTTGGAATGGTGGGTTCGGAAGACGCTTGCCGATTCTGCGGCCGGCTAGAGCCCGTTGCGCCTCTGGGCAACGATGACGACGAGGCGCATGCCGCCGTCGCCGAAGTTGAGCAGCTTTTGGACCGTGGCCAGCACTAACGGCCCTTCTAAGCCCGCACCCGAGCGCGCAGATACTCCATCGTGGCCTGTGTGGTGCCCGGCCCTGCGGAGATGAGCTGCGCCAGGAAATCCGTGGCGCCTGCGTCTTCGAGCCGTTCGATAGCTGCGTCGAGCACCGCCTCGGCGCCAACGAGCGCAATGTCCGCTGGTCCGGTCACACCTTCGCGGTCAAGCATCGCCCGGTATGAAGGCAGGCTGTTGTACCACGCCGCCTGCTGCGCCAATTGGGCGCGCGCAGCGTCGGCGTCGCTCGTCAGGACGATCGGGAGACCAACGGCGATCCGCGGCGTTGGCCTCCCGGCTTCAGCAGCCGCAGCGGCAATGGTCGGCACAACGTGGCCCTTGAGCGTCTTCGGCCCAACCCAAGAAGTAATCGTCCCGTCAGCGAAGGTGCCGGCCAGCTTGAGCATCGCCGGGCCTAGAGCGGCGACCAATAACTGGACTGGAGGCGCGGCAATGGTCACCGGCGTGTTCACCCGGTACGTATCGCCCTGGAAATGAGCCGCCTCACCCCGCAATAGCGGCGCGAGCACCGAGAGGTACTCGTGCATGTGCTTCGCCGGGTGCTCATAGGGGATGCCGAGCGCGTCCTCCATCATCACTTTGTGCGAGAGCCCGATGCCGAGCGTAAACCGGCCCTCCGCCGCCGATTGGGCGGTCAACGCCTGTTGCGCCATCACGACCGGGTGCCGCGGGAACGTGGGCACCACGGCCGTCCCGATCTCCATCCGCGAAGTGTGGCTGGCGACAACCGCTAGCGCGGTCAGAGCGTCGAATCCGAATGCGGTGGGCATCCAAACGCCGTGGAAGCCGGCGGCTTCGAGTTCTTGAGCTCTGGCGACAAGTCCGGCGACGGTCGTTTCGCCACGTCCGCCGAGCCCGATGGTCAGTGAAATTTCCATGCTGGAGTCTCCGAACCAATTGCTTTCGTTCGTTGACTCTACGCCAACGCTCGCCTACCCGAAGGTCCGAGGTCGCGCCGCTGCGCAGACCAGCGGGAGTGCGTTAGAATCCGCGGCATACGTTTAGGGACAGGCTAAGCAATCGGCGCCGGAACTCCGGTTTCGCCGCCTAAAGGGCCGTCCTGGAGGATGTTTTCGTGGCAGTAGAACCATCGACCCTGTCCGTCCGCAACGGGATGTTCACCGTTCCCGTATACCGCAAAGGAAAAGGCGCTCCGCTCCTCTGGCTTCACGGCGCCGGCGGCTTGAACAAGGGCTGGACGCCCGAACTCGAAGCGCTTTCGCAGCACTACGACGTGATTGCACCTGTGCACCCCGGCTGGGATGACACTCCCGGTCTCGAACTGATCGACGACATTCACGATATGGTTTTCTACTACCAGGACGTGCTGGACGCGCTCGGTCTCGGCGCGCTGAACGTCGCTGGGCACTCGGTCGGCGGCATGTTCGCCGCCGAACTGGCGGCGGCGCGGCCGGACCTCGTCAAGAAGCTGGTGCTCACCTGCCCAGTCGGGCTCTGGATGGACGAGACGCCGGTCGCCGATCTGTTTATCGCTCTCCCGCACGAACTGCCAGGCTTGATCTTCGGCGACCTCTCAAACCCGGTGATTGCACAACTCTTCACACGCCCAACCGACCAGGATGAGCTCGCCGACGCGATGTACCTCCAACTGACGAACTTCTCGGCCACCGGCAAGTTCATCTGGCCAATCCCCGACAAGGGCCTGAAGAAGCGCTTGCATCGCATTCAGGCGCCGACGCTCATCCTCTGGGGCGACCAGGACAAGTTGGCGCCACCAGCATACGGGCCGCTCTTCGCATCGAAAATTCAGAAGTCGCAGCTCGCCACGATTAAAGGCGCGGGCCACATGCTTCCCCTCGAAAACACCGAAGAGTGGGCCAAGGAGATCGTCGCCTTCCTCGGCTGAGTCACAGTTCGATTACCCGGTCAGCGAACCTTTCGATGAAGTAGCGGTCATGCGTGATGACCAGCGCCGCCCCCTCGAACGAATCGAAGGCCATTTCGAACGCCTCGCGAGACGGTAAGTCCAGGTGGTTGGAAGGTTCGTCCAGGAGCAAAAGCCCCAGACCGGTGGCCACCAGCCGCGCCAGCGCGAGGCGCCGCCGCTCGCCATAGCTGAGTTGCGCGATCGGCGTGCGCAATTGGTCGTGCCCCATAACGAATCGATGCAGAAAGTTGTACGCGTCCGTCTCGGACATGGGCGCCACTCGCCGCAGCGACTCGATTGGCGTCAGGGCGCTCTCTGCCTCGTCTGCCGCCGGGTCGTCCTGCTGCGCGAGGTAGCCCAGCTTGAGCGAGGGATTAACCGCGATCCGTCCAGAGCTGAGTTTGTGCTCGCCCTGGATGGCGCGAAAAAGCGTCGTCTTACCGCATCCGTTGGGGCCGGTGATCACTACCCGCTCTCCGCGGTCTACGACGAACGAGAGGTCTTCAAGTAGATTCTGCCCGGGAAAGCCGAGGCTGGCACGTTCTGCCGTGAGCACGCGGCTGGCTCCGGTGTCCGCAGCGCGAAACCCGCCGAAGAACCCCTGTGCGGCCTTCTGCGGCCTCTCCAGGTGCTCGCTCCCTGCCTGTTCTCGTTCGAGGCGCGCCTTCAGCGTGACCGCGCGCCGGGCGACTTTGGCTGCTCTCTTGCGGAAGTAAAAGTCGATCGTTCTGTTCTCGATGTTGCGCCCGCGCGACTCGATCGCCGAGATAGTGCGCTTGAGCTGCCGTTCCTCTCGTTGCTGCAGTTCGTAACGGCGCCAGAGATCCTCTTCGCGCCGCGCTTTTTCGTCGGCGTATGCCGAATAGTCGCCGGCGAAGGATTCTCCTGTCCCGGTGCGAGGGTCGAGTTCGAAGATCGAAGTGGCGCACGCATCGAGCAGTGCTCGGTCGTGCGAAACGATGATCGCCGCACCGTCGAAGCGCCGCAGGTACTCCTCAAGCCATGCGATCCCTCGGAGATCGAGGTGGTTGGTCGGCTCATCGAGCAGAAGCACGGACGGTTGGCTGGCCAGCGTCTCGATGAGGCCCAACTTCGTGAGTTCGCCGCCCGAAAGTTGACCCGCTGGAGTCTTCTGCGGAATCTGGCGCAGACCCAACGTGGCCCTCAACGATTGGATGTCGCCGAGAGTTGGCGCGGCGGAAAGTGCTCCCAACAGTTCGTCATACTCAGCTTCGAGTTCCGACGAGGCGTCGTCGGAGAGTCGTTGGGCGAGTTCGCTGAGCCTGTCATTGGCTGACTGGCTGGCGAACGCTTGCGGGAAGAGCGCGCTGACGGGCTCCGACGCGTCGCCGCTGAACCCTTGCGCGAGAAAGCTGATGCGCGTGCCAGGCCGCGAGTCGACGCGTCCCGAGTCCGGCCGAAGTGCTCCGGCAAGGATCGCCAGCAGCGTGGATTTGCCGCTGCCGTTCGGGCCGACGACGCCGATGACCTCGCCGCGGTTGGCGACGAGCGAGACACCGCTGAGGATGGCGCGGCCACCGAGACGTTTGTGAAGTGCCGATGCTGTGAACAAGACCTGCTCCGGACGGCGACTCCCGCGAAGTGCGGAATCGGTAGGGACCGAAGGCGGTGAGAGCTGGAGCGAGCGGGAGGCCGGGAAAATCCACACCAGCGCAGACGGCCAGCGCACAGTGCCGCCGGGTCGTCTGATTCGCGCCTGGTCCTGGATTACCTCGTCAACGGAGACCTCTCAGTGGGCTGCGAGAATCGTACTAGACGCGGCCCATCGTGTCTCTCGGTCCTTCGGCGGAGCTAGAGATGGTGCTCAACTGGCGAGGAACGCGTCCAGCGCTTTAACGGATTCGGGCTCGCTCAAAATTGGCGCGTGGCCCACGCCTGGGATTTCCGCGAGCTGGGCGTTCGGTATCACCTCCACCATTTTCGCGGTCGTCGCCGCGTTCAATACATCGCTCAGCGCCCCGCGCAGGATCAAGACTGGCGCAGTGATGCCTCTAGCGGCCTCCCACTGATCAAGTTCCGGTTGCGCTCCGCCGAATTTGCGCACGGCCGGGTCCATCTTCCAGACGTAAACGCCGTTGTCGTTCTTGCGCACGTTGGCACGGGCAAACTCGGCGATCTGGTCTTCGGGCAGGTGTTCGACCATTGGCCCGTAGTTCTCGCGGTAGTACTTCAAAACCGCCTTCATGTCCGCGAACATTTCCGGCGCCTGACCCACGTACGCAAAGATGCGCTGCAGTCCCGCCGGGTCGACCTCCGGCCCGATGTCGTTGAGCACGACTTTCTCCACGCGCTCGGAAAACTTTGACGCGTAGTTCATTGAGATGATGCCACCCATGGAGGTGCCGATGAGCGCGAACCGCTGTAGGCCGAGCGCCTCCCGCACCGCTTCCAGGTCCGCGACATAAGTGTCAGTGCCGTACGCCTCGAGCGGTCCCCAGGCGCTTTCCCCGCGCCCACGGACGTCGAGGCAGTACACGTGGAAGCGTCCCGCAAGGTGCGCGGCGATGACGTCGAAGACATGCGCCTGGCCGGCGAGGCCGTGAATCATCATCACCACCGGGGTGCCCGGCGCCCCCCGAGCGATCAGGTGGTGGCGGATGCCGTTCGCTTCGACGTAGATATCGCGGCTGGCTACTGGGCTTGGCATCGGACGGTCTCCCACAGGCTGGTTGGTGCGGGATTGTACAGTGCCCGCGATCCACGGCTACAGGCGCTGGCGACCGGCGAATCCGCCCTCGAGCGTGTGCCAGTAGCTCATCGTTGGTTCGCCAAGCAGGAAACAAAGAAAGACTACCTCGCCGTCGCGCTCATGGTAGAAGTCGATCAGCCCCCGCTCGGGGTCCTTGACCTCTATGCCCCAGGCGTCCAGCTCGGCGGTAACGTTTTGCAGCGCAGTGCCGTTCGCTTCGACGCGCCCCGCGCCTTCACCAGATTCCCAGGGATCCGCCAGGAGGCTGCCGTCGCTCGATACGCCGCGAGCGGCGGCGGCGAACGATGCACGGTCCGCGCGCAGCCCGGTTACTGCGTCGCGAAGCTGCTCGAGCAAGGGGATGAGCTCCGGGAGGAGCGCTCGCGCCGCGTCGACTGTGTACAGCTTCACGGCTAGACGAAAAGATGAAGCGGCATCTGCGTGGGATGCACGGTCGAACCGCTCTCAAGCTTTTCCATGCCCAACAATTCCTCAGCCACGCCGGGGCCAACGATGACGTTGCGCCCGATGTGCATGCCCGGCGGAATCGTCACTCGCTTGCCCAGGATGTTGATGCCGGCGTTCACGATGTCGGGCCGTTCGAAATTGACCACGCCGTAATCGCCTTCGCCCACGACCGCGTTACGGCCGACCGTCACCTCCTTGTCGAGGATCGAGCGGTCGATCGTCGTTCCGGCCCGGATCACGCAACGGTGCTGGATGATCGAGTCGCGTACGGTTGCGCCTTCTTCAATGATCACGCCCGGCGAGATGACCGACCGAAAGACACTGCCGTCAATCTGCGAGGCAGGCGAAATGAGCGAATTCTGAACGATTGACCGAGGACCGAACCGCGCGGGCGGGAGGATGTTTCCAGCGGTGCGGAGCCGCAGATCCGGGTCCTCGAGGTTCATCGGCGGGTGCGCGGAGAGAAGGTCCATATGCGAGTCCCAGTACGATTCGACCGTACCGACGTCTCGCCAATACGACTGGTACTGGTAGCCGAACACGCGGTGAGTCTTGAACATCCTTGGGATGATGTTCCGCCCGAAGTCATGCTTGCTCTCGTCACCCGCGTCGGCATCAGCCTGCAACTGTTCGACTAGGACATCTTTGTTGAAGACATAGACGCCCATCGAGACCCACGGTGACCGCGGCTGTTCGGGCTTCTCCTGGAAGTCGATTATTCGTCCACTCTGGTCCAGGTCCAGCACGCCGAAGCGATGTGCGTCTTCGCGGGGCACTGAGTAGACGGCCACCGTCGCGTCCGCTGCCTGGCTTCTGTGGTAGGCGATCATGTTGCGATAGGACGTCAGATAGATGTGGTCGCCGGCGAGAATCAGCACTTCGCGAGCCCGCGACTCTTCGATGACGTAGAGGTTCTGATACACGGCGTCCGCAGTGCCCTGATACCAGTCCATATCTGCCCGCCCGAGGTAGGGCTGGAGCATCTGTACGCTGCCATCGAGCGTATCGAGGCCCCACGGCCGACCCGCGCCTATGTGGTTCATCAGCGAACGCGGGCGGTACTGGGTGAGCACCGCAACCTTGTCGATTCCGCTGTTCGAGCAGTTGCTCAGGGCGAAATCGATAATCCGGTACTGGCCACCAAACACGACACCCGGCTTGGCTCGCTGCTCAGAAAGCACTGAGAGGCGGTCGCCCTGGCCGCCAGCGAGGATCATCGCGAGGACATCGTTCAAACTTCCTGCTCCAGTACGCCGGGTAGGAGCATTGTACGTCAGAAAGGCCGCCCTCCGTTTGGCGGGCGGCCTTTCGTGGTGGGCGTCAATGCTGCGTTACTTGGCGCCGCGAAGTGCCATCGCTTCCGAGCGGACGACCATTGCGAACGCACAATCGCGACAGATGATCGTTTTAAATCTGGTGGAGCAGTTCGTACGTGCTCCCGGCTCGACATCCGCCACAACAAGCCGCGAATGGGCTCGCGTGACGCGTCTGCAGAGCGGACAAGGTCGATGGTTCTTTTGGCTCCGAGACATTTCCCTACCTCAAAGCGGCCGTCAACAAAGGTCTCACCGACGCTACCGCGAGTGAATCGGGCGGTGCGCCTGGGGAAGGCCCGTGGCGGGCCCTACGGATGCGTCATCCAACGCGAGGGTTGCCTATACTTTGGGCATGCGTATTTGCCGCGTGGGTTTGGCCCAGATCAACGTCACGGTTGGAGACCTGTCCGGGAACGCCGATCGCATCCGCGCCGCGATCGTTGCAGCGAAAGAAGCCGGTTGCGGCTTCGTCGGCCTTCCCGAACTTGCGATCACCGGCTACCCGCCCGAAGACCTGGTCCTGCGCCGCTCGTTCTGCGCCGAATCTCGTGCCACGGTTGAGACGATCGTGCCCAGCACCAAGGGGATCGTGGCGGTAGTCGGTTTCGTTGATTGGACTCAGCACGACGCCTACAACGCGGCCGCAGTGCTTGCCGATGGTCGCTGGGTGGATACGTACCACAAGCGCCGGCTCCCCAACTACGGCGTGTTCGACGAGGAGCGCTACTTCGCCGCCGGCCGGCGCAATCCGATCTACCACGCCGGCAACGTGACCTTCGGCGTGAGTGTTTGCGAAGACATCTGGTATCCGGGCTGGCCGCTCGACGAACTTTCCCTCGGTGGAGCCGAACTTTGCCTGAATATCAATGCCTCTCCGTATCACCGCGGCCGCGTGCAGGACCGCACCCGGATGGTGGCGACGCGTGCCGCTGACAACCTCATCGCCGTGGCCTACGTGAACCTCGTAGGTGGCCAGGATGAGCTCGTGTTCGACGGCGCCTCCATGGTCTTTGACGCCGAAGGGCGATTGCTCTCCCGTGGCGTGCAGTTCGAAGAAGACCTGCTGGTCACGGACATCGACCTCGATGCAGTCGCCCAGCGTCGCCTTCACGACCCTCGCCGGCGCGTCGAACTGCGCGACCGTGATGGGCTGCTGGACGTTGAACACATCGACCTCGGGTTCGCTCCTGTTCCGCCATCGGCGCCGCAGCTACAGACGACTGTTGCTCCGCTGCTGGACGACCTGGCCGAGGTCTGGGAAGCCCTTGTCGTGGGTACGCGCGACTACCTTCGTAAGACGAACTTCAAAGAAGCGGTCATCGCCCTTTCGGGCGGGATCGACTCAAGCTTGGTGGCCGCCATTGCGGTTGACGCGATTGGCGCTGAGAACGTCATCGGCGTTTCCATGCCCAGTCGATACTCCAGTGACCACAGCCAAACGGACGCAAAGGCGCTGGCGGAAAACCTCGGCATTCGCTACTTGACCGTGCCCATCGAGCCCGCTCACTCAGCAATGCTGGAGATGCTGGCCGATGCTTTCGAAGGCACCGACGAGGGGACCGCCGAAGAAAACCTCCAGTCGCGCCAGCGCGGCAACGTCTTGATGACTCTGTCGAACAAGTTCGGCTGGATCGCACTCAGCACCGGCAACAAGAGCGAGATGGCCACCGGGTACGCCACGCTTTACGGCGACATGGCGGGCGGCTACGCCGTGATTAAGGACGTCCCGAAGCTGCTCGTGTTCCAGCTCTCAGCATGGCGGAATGCGCGCGAAGGACGTCCGCTTATCCCCGAGGACGTGCTCACCAAACCGCCGAGCGCCGAACTCAAGCCCGGCCAATTCGATGAGGACAGCTTGCCGCCCTACGAAGTCCTCGACCCGATCCTAGAAAGCTACGTTGAGGACGACAGGACCATCGACGAAATCGTCGCCAGCGGATTCGATGAGGCCACGGTGCGCCGAGTGGTGGGATTGGTGGACCGCAACGAATACAAGCGCCGACAGGCCCCCCCAGGCGTGAAAATCACCCCTCGCGCGTTCGGACGCGACCGCCGTTTCCCGCTTGCGGCGCTCTATCGCCACCCGTAGACATCGGACTGTGGTAACGCCTTTGTGCTTTCGTGGTCCGTCAGTGAACATGGGGATATGCAGTCTCGCCGCGCCGATGTGCGCAACCTCGCCATAATCGCCCACGTTGACCACGGGAAAACCACCCTGGTCGATGCTCTTCTGAAACAATCCCACGTCTTTCGTGAAAACGAAACTGTCGGAACGCTGATCCTTGATTCGAACCCCCTCGAGCGCGAAAAGGGGATCACGATCATGGCAAAAAACGTCGCGATTGAGTACGGCGGCGTGCGCATCAACATCATCGATACCCCCGGCCACGCAGACTTCGGCGGTGAAGTCGAGCGCGTCCTCAACATGGCGGACGGCTGTCTTCTCTTGATCGATGCCGTCGAGGGGCCGATGCCGCAAACCAAGTTCGTCCTCCGCAAAGCGCTGGAGATCGGGCTTCACGCCATCGTCGTGGTCAACAAGATTGACCGCCCCAATGCGCGCCTCGAAGCGGTCGTCCACGAAACGTCAGACCTTTTCCTGGATCTCGCCACCAAGGACCACCAACTCGACTTCCCGGTGCTCTACGCAAACGCCCGCGATGGCTACGCCAGCCTCGAATCGAGCATCACTGGCGGCGATATGGTGCCACTGCTCGATGCCATCATCGAGCACACCCCGGGTCCGCTCGGCGACCCCGATGCGCCGTTCCGAATGCTCGTTACCACGCTGGCCTATGACTCGTATCGTGGCCGCACGGCGGTTGGCCGCATCACCGATGGGATCGTCACGGCTGCAGACTCGCTCGTTCGCTTCAACCACGAAGGTGAAACTTCCACGCACCGCGTCGCCCAACTCTTCGGCTTCGAAGGCATGGGACGAATCGAGCTTGAGAAGGCGGTTGCAGGCGATATCGTCGCCATCACCGGCATCGCCGACATCCTCATCGGCGAAACGCTCGCCTCACCCGAGGTCACCGAACAACTCCCCGTCATCACCATCGAAGAGCCGGCCATGCAGATGACGTTCCGGGTGAACGATTCACCGTTCGCCGGCCGCGAAGGCAAATTCGTCACCAGCCGACAGCTGCGCGAACGGCTCTTCCGCGAAGTCGAAACGAACGTCGCTCTGCGAGTCGAGGACGGCGAAAGCGCCGAACAGTTCGTGGTCAGCGGTCGCGGCGAACTCCACCTGGCGATCCTTGTGGAGACTATGCGCCGCGAAGGCTATGAATTCGCCGTAAACCGCCCGGAGGTCATCACCCGACAGGGCGCCCACGGTTTGGAAGAGCCTTTCGAACGTCTCTACGTCGAGGCTCCAGATTCGGCCACCGGTTTCCTCATCGAAACGCTCTCCGGACGCAAGGCACAGATGACGGGCATGCATAGTGACCACAACGCCAACGTCCGTATCGACTTCGAAATTCCCACGCGCGGCCTCATCGGCTTCCGCGACACGTTCATCAGCGGGACGGCCGGCGAAGGCATCATGAACACCGAATATCTCGGCTATCGCGGCTGGGCCGGGCCAATCGAACGTGTCCGCAACGGCGCCCTGGTTGCGTCAGAGACGGGCAGCGCGCTCGCCTTTGGTATCGCAAACGCTCAGGAACGCGGCATGCTTTTCATCTCCCCCGGCGACGATGTCTACGCCGGGATGGTCGTTGGCCTCCACGCCAAAGACACGGACCTCGATGTCAATGTCTGCCGCGCGAAGCAACTCACGAACATTCGAAGTTCGACAAGCGACATCGCCGTGAAGTTGACACCGCCGTCGCCGCCCAGTCTTGAGCGAAGCCTCTCAATGATCTCGCCGGACGAGATGGTCGAGGTAACGCCGAAAAACATCCGCATCCGCAAAACCGAGTTGAACCCCACGCTTCGTGCACGTGAAGCGAAGCGCCTTAAGTTCGCCGCGATGGAAGTCTAGGTACCTCTCGATGGTTCCGTAAAAGCTACGGTTCGTTGTTCGGCAACGGACGACCTTGCGAATCTGTGCCGATCTCTTGAAGGGCGTCGCCGCGGGGCGTCGATTCTGGGTTCTTGCCGTAAGGTGGATGGAGCGTTGAAGTGGTCTGCACCCTTGCAGACCCGATCCATGGAGGGTGCCGTTGCCGTTGGATGATTCGCTGTCTCGGCAGCTTTTGGTGCCAGCGGGTGACGAAGGCAGCGTCCGCCGCCGGTCTCCGGTCGGGGGCAAGTTCAAGCCGCTGCGGTTCGCCGCATTCGGCGCGCTTTGCGCCGCGCTCCAGCTAGGGCTGCTTGCCCTATTTACAGAATCAACGGATCTTGGGACAGCCAGCAACGCACTTGCCTTTCTCCTTTCCGCCGAGGTGAACTTCTGCCTGAACTATTGGCTTACGTGGACTGGCGATGACCGGTCTCGCTCCCGCTCGCTGTGGGTGCAATTCCTGAGCTTCAACGCGCTAGTCGCAGTCGCTGCGGTGGCAAACCAATTCATCTTTGTTCTTGCTGAACGGGCATTGCCGTACCTGATCGCTGGAGCGATCGGGATCGGCGCGACAACGCTGATTAAGTACGTAATCGCCGACAAATGGATCTTCGCGCGGTCCGACCGGCGGGGTACGCAACGCGAGGAAACCGGCCGCAGGGCCACAAGCCCGGAATGACTCCGGCTCAGCCAACCTTTTCGACGGGCTTCGTCTCGGGCGCGCGCGAGTGGGTTTCGAAACATCCGCTGGCCACAATTGTCCTCACCGCCCTCGTAGTGAGGATCGCCCTCGCGCCGCTCTGGGCAAACCTCCCCAACGGCCTTACCGATGAAGGTTTCTGGAAGCACTGGATGGAGCAGATCCACAACGAGGGCGTGCTCAACATCTTCCGCACAACCAAGACCGACTACGTCGGCTATCACTGGGTCCTCTGGCTAATGACGCTGGTGTACGAGGTGATGGGCGGGTCGTACAACCCGAACGCGCTTTCCCTCCACCTCCTGGTGAAGGTCCCCTCAATCATCTTCGACGTGGCCCTCATCCTCACAGTCTATTGGGCCACAACCAGGCTGCTCGAATCGGCGGGCGAACAGGATCTGGGCCGCCTTCGCAGGTTCCCGTTAGTGGCCGCCTTGATCGTCGCGGTCCACCCGGCCGTCCTCTATGACAGCGCCGTCTGGGCGCAGACAGACTCGGCCATCACCGCTGCAATGCTCGGAGCCCTTGTGCTGGCCTCGATTCGTCGGCCCTTCGCCGCGGGTGCCGTCCTGGCCCTTGGTCTGGCGGTCAAACCGCACCCGATCATCGTCGGGCCCGTGCTCATACTGTTGCTCTGGCGCGCGGGCGGCGTACGCTCACTGCTGCGGGCCGCCGCCGGCGGCCTGCTCGTTTCGGCAATTGTGCTCGGCCCGTGGATTGTGCACGGAGACGGCGGCAGGATCGTCGATGTCTACCAGTTCCTCTTCACCGAGCCGCGCGAACGTCTCTCCGAGCTGGCCTGGAATGTTTGGTGGGTCTTCGATTATCGCGGTGATCCGCGGCCCGGCACCGAGATCGTTGGCGGCATTCCACTCACCTTCCAGCGAGCCGGACTGCTTCTTGGCATGCTCGCCACCGCGCTGGCGATGCTCTACGCCTGGCGAAGGCCCGGCTTACACGCCAGCCTCGTCGCGGCAGCCTACATCGCCTTCGCGTTCTATGAATTTCCCGTCGGCTCGCACGAACGCTATCTCTACCCCTTCTTCGGGTTGATCTTGCCGGTCGTTGTGGTCGCTAGCGCCTGGCGTTGGCGCTACCTCTACGCCGCCCTCTCAACGACGTTCTTCTTGAACCTGGTCACCGTCGCTCCCCCTCTGCGGCAATGGATGGATCGGTGGGTGTACGGAGAGTTCGGGGTCTACGTCTCACTGCTCAACACTACGCTGTTCGTCCTCTGCACCGCGATGATAATCGTCGAACTACGCCTCCCAAGGCCCCGCCGTCCGGCCGGTGCGGGCCTGGAACTGGCCGCCGGGTAATGCGGTAACGACCCGAACATGCCACCATTTCGACCGGTCGAAGCGCGAGCTCCTTCCGAATCGGGACTTGGCCCGCGCAGCAGAATCTCGAATTGAGAGCTTCATTGGATTCCCCGGCAAACCCGGGGCGACGTCTCTCCAAGCGCCGGGGTGGCGGAATGGCATACGCAGCGGACTTAAACTTCTCACGCCGGACGTTCGCGACCGTCCGCCGCAGTTCGTTCTGAATCTGCTGTTCGCTTCAACCGTTCGCAGGTGTTCGCTGGCGTGGGCTTTCAACCGTTGCTGTGGCTTTCATTTGGGCTTTCAATCTGGGCCTCCATTCAGCCCCGCCCGGCGGACCTCTGGACGGTTAAAAGCGGGTGCCGCTCCGCCATGCTTTTGCGAAAACATCGCCTCCCCCCAAGGGACAGCCAGCGACCCCGCTGCACTCCAGCCCTGGCACTCCGCTTCGCTCCGCTACCGAATGACTCCGCCAACCGCGCGGCTGCGGCCGGAGTGGAGACGTGCGATGGGCAGGGTTCCGTCCCTGTCGTACACTCGCCCGGAGCGTGACAAACGAGCACAACAAGGTGACCGTGGATGGCGAACAAGCTCAGCATAGCGATTGAAGTCGGGCCCAAAGGCAAGAAGACGGTGGCAGTGGCGCGCGACTGGCCTGGCCTCTCGCGCGGTGCGGCGACCGAGGCGCTCGCAGTCGCTCGCCTGCTCACGTACGTCCCCCGCTACGCTGTCGTTGCGAAGCTTTCCGGTCTGAACCTGGACGATGGCGACGTCGAGGTCGTCGAACGATACGAAGGAACGGGCTCGACTGACTTCTGGGGGATCTCCTTCGGATTCTCTGAGTACGACCGCCAGGGGGTCTCGACGGAAGAGCTTGAGCGCGAACTCTCGCTCATGGAGGCGTGCTGGCAGTTCTTCGACGACGTTCGCGGGAGAGTGTCCCCCGAGATGCGCAAGGGACCTCGGGGTGGTGGTCGCGACCGAGACCGGATAGTGCAGCACACCATCGGGACGGAATACGACTGGGCAAAGGGGTTAGGAATCCGTCCCGGCGAAGAGCAGATTCCCGCAACTCGCGACAGCCTGGAGGAACATCGAGAGGCGTACAGCACAGCGATCCGTGCTCACCACAATGATGGCCGAGCGAGCGGAAACTGGCCCCTCCGGTTTCTCATCAGGCACACGGCATTCCACACCCTGGATCACGCCTGGGAGATGGAAGACAAGGATCTAACCAACTCTGAATAAGAACCGGCATCGAATAGCTTGCTTCGGAGCCATGGAACTTATCAGGGGCGGTCAGCACCGTTCCGGTCATGCTTTTGCCGAAGCACTCGGCAGGGATGCGCAGCGCTCCGAATCCCTCAGCTCCGTCCACTGCGCCTCGCTCCGAGGGCGAAAACTCCGCCAGCCGCGCTCCCTCCCCGGCCCTCCCGCGCGACGGCTGCGATATGAGTTATCCCGCCTCCAACCACCGCCACCGACAGGCCAACTTCGCGCGACACGCTTCCGGCGGGGGCGCGAAGGGCAGAGTGTTTCAGCGCCTGATCGGGAAAACTTAGGTAAAGTCTTACTGAACCTTAAAAATCGATACCTGCCTGTAACGATTCGTACGGAATTATTTCTCTGCTTCGTCGTTGGTGGCCGTGACAATGTGGCGGACGAGCAGAGGACATTCAGTAGTTCCCGGGCCGAGACCGCGTCTTCAGTTTAAGGACTGAATGGACGCAACCGGCGAACTATTCGATGCGAAAATTCATGCTCTCGCGCGGGTTCGTTAACCGAGCTTGCCATTCTAAGGTGGTGATACGAGTTTTATGAAATACGGAAAAAGGGACGCAGCGGTGATCGAGCATCGGTCATCAAAGGAAACTCAAGGTGTGCAGGACGCCCCCGCATCGGTCCGAAGGCGCGCGCCGACGACTGGGAAGATCGTGCGACTTGATGGGGCCGAAATAGCATGCACGAAGGAGTCCTTCTCGGTTCGCCGTGTGCCAAAAGTAGAGATGAAGACGTTGATTTCTTCGTCCGTTCGCATCCGTCCGGGCGACATTGTCCTTGCTCGCGTGGATCGGCTTCGCCAGCATCCACGACTTGAGTTGCCGTCTGGTCGTAAGGCGGGCCTTCATCCCGGGCAGGAGATCATCGTTGCATGTGGCAACCGATATGCGTCCGATCAATTTGAAGCATTTGTGCCGCGAGCTCTAGGAACCGCACACCTGGTCGCGTCGGGGGGAATCGCTGCAATCGCAACCGCCCGAGCCCGGAGAATACTCCCACCGACAGAAATCACGCTCCTCGGGCTCGTCGGCGACGGCCAGGGAGTTCCGTTGAACTTGCGACAGTTCGCCCTTCCGCAGCCCGTGCTGCAAGGCCAAGTGCGCCCGAGGATCGTTGGAGTTTTCGGCACCTCCATGAATTCCGGTAAGACGACGACCGCACGTTACCTCGTCCGCGGACTGCGCGCGGCCGGCTTGCTTGTCGGCTACGCAAAGGTGACTGGGACTGGTTCGGGCGGAGATTACTGGTCGATGGTGGATTCGGGTGCGACTGCCGTGGTGGACTTCACCGACGCAGGCTACGCATCAACATATATGACGCCCATCTCGTCCATTGAGAACCTGACTGTCCAACTCCTTGGTCATCTGACGGCTGAGGGTTGCCAGGTAATCGTCGTTGAGGTGGCTGACGGAATCCTCCAGCGAGAAACCGCGGCTCTATTGCGATCTGACACCTTCAAATCCTTGCTGGACAGGGTGCTTTTTGCTGCCGGTGACCCGCTTTCTGCTGCCGGCGGGGTGGCGTCGCTAAGGGCGCTCGGGTTCGACGTGGCAGGCATTTCGGGGCTTGTGACAGCCTCGCCCCTGCCTCTACGAGAGGCACGCGAGATGGTAGACGTAGAAGTGCTGACGTCGGACCAGTTGGAGTCGCCGACGATGGCGCTGACGATCGCCCAGGTGTCGGTGCCAAGTGCACCCAGCCATGTGCTTCAATCCGAATCTCGAAACAGCGCACCAAACAGCGTTCAGCCTGGTGAGCGTTGACTGGAGAGCGGAGGGACGAGGGCGGGGTTCTTGATCCCGACGATTTCGGAGGCGAGATCGACCTGGATGTCGACGACGAACCGGGAGGAGAGCTAAGGGCACTGCGCCCTGACGAGGCCGTCCGCATTCCCCGTCGCTCAATCGCGATCATCGCTAGCATCGGTACGCTGGAAGCCGCGCTCATCGTCTGCACCGCGCTGCTCTTGCGCCGGGCGGTGGACGACATGGTGCGAAATCAGGCGAGCGGCGGACCGATGACGGAACTGGTGCTTGGTCTAATCATCCTTGCACTCGCCGGGGGCTTCCTGCGCATGGTTGAATTCTCCGTCGCAGAGACTGTCGGCTATCGTTACGTCGAAAGCTTGCGTATGGTCATGTATTCGCATTTGCAACGAATCTCGCCTCGACAGATGCAGCACAATTCTCGCGGAGCGATCCTTCTTCGATTCGTTGGCGACCTGACAACGATTCGCGTGTATATCAGTCGCGGATTGGCACGAGGAATTGTCGCCTCCATCACACTCGTGGGTGGATTGAGTGTCCTCGCATTCATTGACCTTGAAATGGCGCTCGTGACCGGCGGACTTCTGATGGCATCTGCGGCGTTATCGTTGGCTGAAGGCGGGAACGTTCGACGCCTTACTAGGAAGGCGCGCCGTCAGAGGGCGAATTTGATCACCAACCTGGCGGACCAGATCCAGGGAATGGCAGTACTCCAGGCGCTTGGGCGGATAAACGGAGAGTACAATCGCCTCGGTCAGCAGAACCATCGGCTGACGAGCGCATTGATTCGGTACGCACGGGTTCGCGGCGTGCTGCGGGCAATCTCGACAGCCACGGGCTCTCTCGCAGTTGTGGCCGTGCTAGTGGTTGGCTCATACGATGTGTCTTCCGGCGACACTACTGTTGGGGCCGTCGTTGCCGCGATGATCATTGTGCGCCAGATGGTACGACCGATGCGAGAGCTTGGTTTGGCGCACGACTACTGGCAGAGCGCGAAGGTCTCTCGTGAGAAGGTTCTTTCCTTTCTGCAGCGGCCGTACCGCGAGGCCGATGGCATTGAGCGTCCAAAGCTGCGCGTACCGCGTGGCCACATTTCGTTGCGCGACGTCCACCTTAAGGGCTCCCTCCACGGGATCACTCAGGACGTTGAACCGCGCAGAATCGTCGCGATCATGGGTCCCAACGGTGCAGGGAAGAGTAGCTTGCTCGCCGTCGTTGCTCGGCTGGCAGACCCGGACCAGGGCGCGGTCCTGATCGATGATCAGGAAATCGCGGCGTGCTCGCTTCGTTCGTGTTCCCGGCACATTTCGTTGATGTCCGAATCACTCCCGCTGCTTCGCGGCACTCTGCGTAGAAACGTCCTCTACCGATGGCGTGAAGCTCCCGAGTCAGAGCTTCAGCGGGTGACCGAGATCTGCGCCCTCGATGCAGTCATCGATCAACTCCCTGATGGAATGGACGGCCATGTCAAAGAAGGCGGAGCGAATCTCTCTGGAGGACACGCGGCACGAGTTGCGTTTGCCCGCGCCATAGTGGGCAGCCCCAGGGTCCTACTCCTGGATGAACCGACAAACAACCTGGACCGCGCGACAAAAGAGAGATTCCGCGAGATCGTTGTTCGCTACGGCGGCACCGTTTTAATCGCCACTCATGATCCGGACGAAGCCGCTCTCGCGGATGTCGTGTGGAAAATGGACGACGGCAGAATCTCGCAAGTAATTATGGGCTCGGACTTCAGGGCGGCTCTATCCTCGCCAGTGTCCATGCCGGCATGGGGCCTCGTTGGAGAGGAGCGAGCATGACTGAGATCGAAGAGCGGAAAGTCGCGTGGCAGGACGGTTCTTTTGGATATCTATTCGTTCCTAGCCCCGCAACGTCAGTTGGGCTCCTCGTGTTGGTGCATGGCCAGGCGAGATCGGTCGAGCGGCTCGTGAATGCGTTTGCGCCCGCTGCAGGCCTGGCAGGATTCTCGGTGGTCGCGCCGATTTTCAGCGAAGCGCAGCATCGCGGCTATCAACGGTTGTCCGCTACGACTGGGCCGCTTGGTGCTGCTCACTGCCTGAACGCGGTGTGCGACGACGTTTCTCGTAGACTTGGCACGGATCCTCAGCCGTTCGCCATCGTCGGCTACTCCGCGGGAGCCCAGTTTGCCCACAGATACGCGATGGCATATCCCAGCCGCGTCAAGCGCCTGATTGTTGCCGGTGCCGGTTGGTACACGATGCCTGACCCGGCGGTAGCATTTCCGTTCGGCTGCGGTCCTTCGATTGAGTTGCCCGATGGACTTCCGCAGCTCGATGCCTTTCTGACATCGCACATCAGAGTGATGGTCGGAGAGGGAGACGTCGAGCGGGATGCCGGGTTGCGGGTGTCCCCGGCTCTCGATCAGCATCAGGGGCGCAATCGGCTGGAGCGGGCGCAAAGCTGGACCGCGGCAGTTCGCCATGCTGCGCTTGTGCGGGACCTATCCTCGCACATCTCGTTTGAATTGCTTCCGAACTGCGGGCATTCCGCAGCGGCGGCCATTCGATCGGGAAAATTCGTAGAACGAACAATCGACTTCTGCCTTGGGGGGGCTGCGAGGTGAAGAGAGTACTCGTCAGCCGATGGACACTAGGCTTCGTGGGTTTAGTCGTAATCGTCTTCGCCCTTGCGCGTGCGGTGATTGCGTCTCCCAGCGAAGAATCCACGTTCCTATTCGTCGGAGACACGTTGCTCGGAGATCGAGCAGAAGCGACGTTGGAGAAGGAGGGCTACTCGTGGGCATTCGAAAAACTACCGGACTTTGGTTCGCCAGACCTAACAATTCTTAACGCGGAAGGCCCACTGACGGATCGCTATGTGGTTCCAGACGGTGTGGAGTACCGGCCGGGATCACCCACTGCGAGGTATGACATAACAACTTCTCGAGGTCTCGTTACCCGCTACATTTATCGCAGTTCCCCCAAGTCTGCCGACGCCTTCCGCGCGCTCGGAGTGGACATTGCGGCGTTCTCCAATAACCACGTCTTGGACCAGGGCGTGGAGGGCCTGACCGACACGCAGACCGCCCTGTCCCGGGCCGGAATCACAACCATTGGCGGGGGCAAGGATGCCGAAGCGGCGGCCAAACCCTATCTCTACGAGACGCCTTCTGGTCGCGTGGCAATATTCTCATTTGGGGAGGTCGGCGGCACTTCACCAGATGCCACATCGGATACGGCTGGCATTCGCGGTCTCACCTCCGCAAATGTCGACGAGGCGGTGAAGGCTGCTCGTGCTGCCAACGCTCAGTGGTGGGTTGCAGTAGTGCACTGGGGCAACAATTACGAGCCGGTACTTGAGACGCAGGAAACGTGGGCGCGGCGGCTCAAGGACCGGGGGTTCGACCTTATCGTTGGGCACGGACCGCACCTCGCTCAACCGATCACACGCATTGGGAATACTCCGGTAGTCTTCTCCGTGGGAAACTTCGCTTTCCTCAGTGAAGGCAGATATGACTCTGACCATCCGGGCTACAGCTTGGCCGTGACTGCGGTGCTTGGAACGCGTGGTTTCCGCGAACTTCGCGTTACCTGCCTTGAAACCGACAACACGGTTGTTGCATATCAAACGCGTGCCTGTAGCGACGAGGATGCCGCCCGAATACTCCCCGAATTGGCGCCAGGGATTGTCGTCCAGGGGGCAGTCGGTACGCTAAAATGGTAACGCAGATGCTCGCGATGGTTCCAGCTTAGATCTCGTATACGTCGCGAACCTATATTGGAAGCGGCTGACCGGCGAGACCGCTCAAGCACCAGCTCCGCGTGGCGTGTCCCGTCGGTCCTGTGCCAGTTGGACACCTCATGAACCACCATGCCCTGCCGCGTGGATTCCTCGTGTGGCCGCCAGTGGTCGGATCGGTTCTTGTCTGCCGAATGTCCTTGGACCTGCGACCCCAGGCCGGCGTTGCCCTTCCTCCGCATCCCGCAGATTCTCGTACGACTGACCCCGGGTCAGCGATGCGCACTCACCAGGAGAGCCGCTGCAGGATCCCAGACGAGCCGTTTGCCACCGTCACGTGCCATCTCACTCGCCGATTCTGCTGCTTCGTCACGTCGCGCGGCGATTGTAAACAGAGCACACGCGTCCGGTGATTTGTTGGTAAACAATTGCGAACGCGCAGGATTTGGGCTGTCGGCCTCCTTCCAGAATGCCGTAGGTTCCGTCGAGCGCACCACGTGCGCTGGAGGATCGGTACTCTATGAATCCACCCGACAATCGCGGAAATCCGGCGTCTCTTGGCAAATTCCAAGGTGCCTACAAGTACACCCTGCTTGCAGTTACCGTCGCATCTTTCATTCTCGCTGCCGTATTTTTCGCCGGCGGGGAGGCTGCCGCTTCGGCTAGCCCCACGAATAACTCTAGTGTCACAAAGGTAGTCGGTGGCCGAAAGAGCGCGGCAACGGCAACCCGTACGGCCACTCGGACGAGCACGCCCGCTACGACGGCAACACCTACGGCCACTTGGACGAGCACGCCCGCTCCGACGGCAACGCAAACGGCCACGCCAACATCTGTGGCAACGGTCTCCGGTACACCGGCGCCATTAACGCGGATTCAGGCAACGTTCGGCGTTACGAGGAATGGGTCCTCCCTATCGATCCCTCTTTACACGTCGCAAGACGTCAGCACGGTTGATTCCCGCGTTCAGCGCGCCGTGATCGTGATTCATGGTTCGTCACGGAATGCTGATGACTACTGGAATTATGCCGCGGAAGCGGTCCAGGGAATCAGCGGAATGATCGTTGTGGCTCCTCGGTTTGCGGAGCTTGCGGACTCGCCCGCCTCCAACCAGTTGTATTGGACCACACATTGGCGAGATGGAAATCCGTCTGAAATGACCGGCCGCCCATGGCAAGTCAGTTCTTTCGAGGTCATGGACGAGTTACTCGCCAGGCTTTATCAGAGTTTTCCGAACCTCACCACGGTATCGATCGCAGGCCACAGCGCTGGCGGGCAGTTTGCGCAACGCTATGCTTCGACGCGGAATGATCCTCGCATTGCGTTTGTGGTCTCGGCCCCGTCGTCCTATCTGTACATGGATGCAGCCCGACCCGGCCCGACCTGCAGCCGCTATAACGAGTACAAGTATGGGCTCGATGCTCTGATCGACACGCCGTACATGGCGGCACTTGGGGCGTCGACGATCAGGGACAACTACCAATGGGCGAAGATCACCTACGTCGTTGGCGAAAACGATGTCGATCCCCTGGACCCATCCCTTGATGTCAGCTGCCAAGCAATGGCCCAGGGCGCCGTCCGCGTACAGCGTGCTCAAGAGTTCTACGCCGCACTCGGGAGAATGTTTGGAGCTGGCATCTACGCGACCCAGTCGTTCGAGATAATACCGGGTGTCGCGCATGAGGGGCGAAAGTTGCTAAATTCTGGCCCATCGAAGGCGGTCCTGCGCAGATGAGGCCAACAGACCTCCCATACACGTAGGGGCGGCTAAGCAACACAAAAGGCTCGACGAAATCGGGCCTTTTGTCCTTATCCCGGTGACAGTCGGGGCTTGCGGATCAAAGCGCCTATCGACCACGTTAAGCCGGCCTGGACAGGTTGCTCGCACCAACAACTGGCACCGCAATCCGGGCGCTCTTCGAGGCGATAAATGCGGTGGCGGCCGAGATGCCCGCCCCCCAACGCGCGAGGGCGGGGAAGGCGTTCGACCGCTACAGGCGAAGAACCGCCACGACGCAGGCCGCAGTGACGGTGAGGGCAGCGGCGCCTTCGCCGTGCCATTCGTCATATCCGGGTCTTCGAGGATCTTCGATGGTGTGCATGTCGCCGATGCAGTCAATGGCGGCCATGCAGAACGTTGAACTTGCGACTTTCGAACGGCTCGCCACGTCGTAGCGAAGATACGGGAAACCTGTGCCGAATCCGGTGTTGATGATCCCGCGCAAGGCTTCGGCGCTCTCGGAATGGTCGCCGCGCCGCTTCGCGACGATTGCATCGGGCTTCGTCCAGGACGAGAGTGGGCGGGTCCTGCTCGCTGATGCCGTGAACCAGCGCGGCCACGCTGATGTTCGACGTTGGGAGCGGGTTGTACGACAGCTCCGTCAGCACTTCGAGCAGCCGCGTCTTTCCACATCGCTTCAACGGCGACTTGATCACGCACCTGGTCGCGTGTTCCCAAGCCGTTTGCGCGTGGGTAGCGGCGATCCAGACGGTCACGGCGATGTACGCGTGTTCGTACGGCAGGACGCAATACTTCGTCAGTTGGTCGTGGACATCGTCAAGGATTAAGTCGCCGCGTACACAGGCTCTCGGTTGATCAACACGGGCGGCCTCCTTGCAGGCGGAACGGATAGTGCGGGCGGTTTCGCGCTCAGAGAGCCCGGCGGCAATGGCGGCCGCCACAAGCGGTGAAGGGTCGGCGTATCTCTTTTCCAGGGCGCGGCAGGCCGCCCAGAACAGCGCCTTGTTTCGATTGCCCGCAGGCTGGCGCAGCACCCAGCCCGTCGATGTCGCCGTTCGCCGGCGTGGTTGATCGCCGCGCCAGTGGAGGCGATGCGAGCAGCGCTCGACAGGCCGTCCAGTCCAAAGGGAGATCCGGCGCGTCGGGGATGATCGACGACGCCACCGGAAAGGTCCTGGCAGCGTACTCCAAGCGACTGAGGATGCGCGTGGATACCTGACGGTCCTGCGCAACGTGATCTGCCGCACTGGCGTGCCCGCGGCCATCTACAGCGACCGCCACAGCATCTTTTGGCCACCAAGGCAAGGTTCCCCGCGCGGATGACTTGTATGTCGCGCGATGGTTCTTCGGAGCGTGCATCACTGGCTTGCAGAACTTCGCTCGTCAACAACCTCGCCTAAAATGGCGAAAGGACAAAGATCCCGAGTTGGTCGTGGAAGTGGACAAGTTCGGCTTGCTCGTGATGCAACTCGTACATGCGATCACCGACACCAACGGGTTGGCTATCAGCAGCGTGCATACGGGGCCGTACGCGCGGACGGATCGGAAAGCCGCGACCGGAAGGCGAAATTACTGCATCCCGTGTCGTGAGCAGGGTATTCCAGCGAGGGGCGCCAAACGAGAAGAGCGGCTCAGGAAAGGAAAAGCAGGCAAATGACTAAGCGTAGTGCCCACGAGGGCAGCATCTACCACCGGTCAACGGACGGGGCGTTGGGTTGGTTCCATTCACATGGGGTATGTTGCTGGAAAGCGGCAGCGGCGCGTGTTCTACGGCGCCACGCAGGGCGAGGTCATGGACAAGATGAAGAAGGCCCACGCGACGATCGGCCCGAGACTTCCTATCCCGCCTGAACGCTTGACTGTAGGCCAGGTACTCGACCAGTGGCTCTCTGAAATCGTGAAGCCCAAGGTGCGCGCCCAACCCACCGGCGTCACGCCGACATCGTTCGCGTCCACCTACAG
>JBBQGT010000017.1:0-33171 GCA_038323265.1 Tepidiformales bacterium | reverse complement strand
AAGGCACTTATGTCTGTAGTACAGTCACCGGCCTTATGGGTGCACTCGGACAGGTAAGCCTCGATAGCCTTAGTCACGATGAAAGCGGCGCTACGCTCCTCGGCGCGAGCACGGGCCTCCACGAGGGCTCGAAGAGAGGGTTCCAGGCCGAGCGAGTAAACGGGCTTACTACGTTGTCTGGTAGGCATACCCAGATTATGAGTACCCGTCCATTACGTGTCAATACCGCAAGGGTGGGACTTGTTCTACCGTGCAGTGCAGCCGTGAGAGAGGCGTGGGGCGGGCGATGATCGAGCGCGTGGACGCCTGGCTCGAGCGCCACAACGAGCGCGACCAGCTGACGGGCAAGATCATCACGGGCCCGGTGCAGTACGTCGCCTGGGCGGTCATCATCGTCGCCGCGCTCGGCCTCTGGTGGGGCGCATCGCACCTCGACTGGTCGGGCCAGAGCTGTGAGACCGTCTTCGTGGACGACCACCAGGAGCAGGTCTGCGAACCCCTGGACGACGGCCGCCGGCCTTAGCCCAAGCACCAACCGGTTACTAAATGGAGGTCGGGGCGATCTGAGTCTAGCGAATCTGAAATGGGCTGGTTTCCGGCCTGATGGCTCATAACCGGTTGGTCCTGGGTTCGAATCCCGGCGGGCCCACCACACTTCCCAGCCAAGCGTTACGGCCGGGCGCCCCCTCAGCCGCCGACGGGCATCTGACCGCACGTCCAACCCGGCAAGCAGCCATCGGCGCATTCAGCAGCGCGCGGTGGCACGTTTGGTTGGTCGCCGTGGCCAGCTGCACCGCTGGGACGAGGTCGCTGGTTCTGGCCACGGCGAGAGCCGTCTTCCCTCCCGGAGCGCTCCTGCCGCGCGCGGTCGAACTCTAGAACCCCGGCTTTGTGGAAGAATGCACGAAGCATGGAAACCGAGATGCTCCGAGTCGACGATTCGTTGGCGGCGCAACGCCCTGACCGGCCGACGTTGCTCTATGACGACGGTTGCCGGTTTTGTCGCGCAATGGCGGAGATGATTTACCGCTGCGCCCGCCGACGGGAGCTCAGCATTCTTCCTTGGTCGTCAGCCATCGCAGGGGCCTGGCTCGCGGGGTTGCCGCCTAGCGTGCGTGATCTCAGCATGCATCTAAAGCTCCCGGATGGGACGCTCGTGGGTGGCGACGCAGTTTTGATTGCGACGCTCACCCACGTCCGCGGCCTCAAATGGGTCGCGTGGCTCGGTCGGCACGTGCCCTGGGCCGGCAGCTTCGTCGCCTGGCAGTACCGTTTCGTCGCCCGGCATCGCGAAGCCTTCTCGCGGCTCGTACCGGATCGGCCTCCAGTGATGCGGGAACCGGGAGTCCGATGATTTGGGATCGACGGCGCGGTTCGGCTCCGGCGCCGCGGCGGAGGTGACGCGTGATGGCCAGTTCGGCGTGTATCCGCCTGCGCCGCATCGCGTTTGCGGGGGTGATCCTGCTCCAACTGCTATTCGTTGTGCGAGCCTATTGGGCGCCGCATAAGGAGTTCGGATTCCAAATGTTCCCGGAAGCGAGCTCGTGGCAGGCCGAGATTGTGAGGGTGACCGCCGACGGTGCCCGCGTGCCCGTCGACCAGCCGTGGTTTGGGTACGAGTGGAACGGCCTGGTTCCTGAACGTGGCCTCGCCTCGCCGTGGAACCGCCACCATGCCGATGCGGGGCTCGACAACCAAATCGCATTCCTGGGCGAGGCGCTCGACTGGGTGGCTGCCAATACGCCGCTTGACACTGAAACCCGCTACTACGAGGCGACCGTCACGACGTGGTTCAACATGCAGGGGCCGACTACGAGGACGTTGTGGAGCCCCAACAGGAACCAGCGATGATCGAACGATTCGATCGTTTTCTCGCCCAACCGGTCAGTACGCGTTCGCTCGCCATCGTCCGCCTGCTCGTCGGCCCGATCACGGTCGTGCATCTACAGCCATTTGTCGCGGGCGCGCTCCGCGGCGACACCTACCAGGACCATTTTCATCACGCCTACGTCAGGTGGTATCCGGAGCTCCCGGAGACCGGCTATGCATTCCTGATGGTCATCGGCGCCCTCGCTGCCGTGGCGATGGCGGTTGGCCTCTGGTCGCAACTGACCACAAAGGTGACCTTCGCCGTCGTCGCCTACAACCTCCTCCTCTCAACGACGCATATGCACAACAACCGTGCATACCTTGTAATTGTGCTGGGGTTGCTCGCGATGGCGCCGTGCGGGCGCGCGTTTTCGGTCGATGCGTGGCTGCGCGCGCGCCGCCGCCTGGGACCTCTAGATCTCACCGCGCCGGCATGGCCCCTCTGGCTGCTCCGCTTCGAGTGCGCGACGGTCTATGGCGCCTCGGGCGTAAGCAAGTTGCTCGATCGGGACTGGCTCAGCGGCACGGTGACCTGGGGCCGCGTGGTTGAGCAGGAGGCGGCCGTCCGTGCCTCCCTGCTGCCCGGACCAATCGCCGATCTTGCGCTCGAACGGTCGTTCCACGCCGCGGCGGCGAAGCTCATCATCGCCACCGAGTTGTTCATCGCCAGCGGGCTCTGGTGGCGCCGCACGCGCCCGTTCGCTCTGCTCGCGGCCGTCGGCTTCCACGTCATGATTCAGTTCACCGCCGATGTTGAGATCTTCTCTTATCTCGGGTTGGCGGTGCTGTTCGTCTGGGCAGACCCGGCCGTCCCGTGGCTGCGGCTGCGGCGATGGCGATCCCCGGCCGCGACGGACCCAGGCCCAGGAGGACCAGGCTCGAGCATTGTGCGGGTTTAGCCGTATCGCCTGGCGATACTCTCCGCGACGTGCTGGGATCGAACGCAGGTGCATCAGCCGTCAGCTGGAGCGACCTTGTCCGCGCTGAATCGGTTTGGAGCGTTCTTTCGTGGCAGCGAGCTCCGGGGATAGTAAGGACTACGTCGGAAGCTGCAGGCGCGGTGCGCCGAAATCCGCGCGGCGCCAAGAGTGGGCTTGGGGGGAAGCCTCCGGTATCATGACTGGCTGTTGGATGGTTTGCAGATTCGTACGGAGTTCAGTTCGACAGAGCTCGTCTCTCGAGGTTTGAATGGCTGACATTACGGTCCGCGCGCGATTGTTAAGGGACGGGGCGTACCTGCCACTCCGCGCCACACCTGCGGCCTCGGGATTCGACCTGTTTGCCTGCGTGACCCACCCGGTCGTTCTCTCGCAGGTCCCGACCGTGATCGGCACGGGCGTCGCCATGGAGGTTCCAGACGGCTTCGATGCGCAGATCCGGCCGCGCAGTGGTTTGGCGAAGCGGGGCGTGCTCTCGACTCTTGGGACGCTGGATTCGGACTACCGGGGCGAACTGCTGGTCACCCTTTACACCACGGCGCCCTCGGTGGAGTACACCGTGCAGCCCGGCGATCGCATCGCACAGCTCGTCATAACGCGGCTCGTTGATGTGGCGTTCGAACAGGTCGAAGAGTTGACCGACACACTGCGTGGAGCGGGCGGACTGGGCAGCACTGGTCGATAGCGGACCGCTTTGGCTCTAACGGCGCCGTCCGGTATTCTTCGAAGGTTACGTCCAGCAAGGAAAGACTTACATGGCTTACGAACTTGACACCCTGCTCCCAATGGAGCAGCGCACGAATATTCCAGAATTTGGCAGCGGCGATACCGTGCGCGTACACGCCAAGGTTGTCGAAGGCGACAAAGAGCGCATCCAGGTGTTCGAGGGGATCGTCATCCGCAAGCGGATGAAGGGGCTCGTATCGAACTTCACGGTCCGCAAGATTGCGGCTGGCGGGATCGGCGTGGAGCGCACGTTCCCAATCAATAGCCCCCGCGTCGACAAGATCGAAGTGACGCGCCACGGCAAGGTGCGGCGCAAGAACCTGTACTACCTTCGCGGCCTGACGGGCAAGGCTGCCCGCATCAAGGAGAAGCGGTACTAGGGACAGCGCCTGCAGCCGAGATCACGGGAGGGCCGCAATCGCGGCCCTTTTTCACGCTCCGGAGCGGCACGACAATTGTTCGCTTGCCGCAAAATATGTAGGCTAACGCTACCCCTAACGTTGACGTGAGTGTGTAGCCTTTGGCCCTCGATCCTTCAGCCCCTCCGCAGCAGCCACTTGGCGAAACTCTGGACTCCCGGCAACGCTGGTTCCTTCTCGGCAGCTTGATGATCTCGCTGTTCATCGGCGCCCTTGATCAGACCGTCGTCTCGACCGCAACGCCGCGTATTTTGGCGGACCTGGGCGGTTTCGAGCTGCTCTCGTGGTTGTTCACCAGCTACATGCTGGCCTCCACCGTCGTCATCCCGCTGGTCGGCAAGCTTGGTGACGTTTTCGGCCGGAAGCTGTTTCTGATCGGTGGGATTGTCCTGTTCATGGTCTCCTCGGCGGCGTGCGGCGGTGCTCCGAGCATGACCTCGCTGATCTGGTTCCGCGCTGTTCAAGGGCTTGGCGGCGGAATGATCTTCGCTTCTGTCTTCGCTTCGTTGGGCGACATCTTCTCGCCGGCTGAGCGCGGCAAGTACATCGGCCTGTTCACGGGCACGTTCAGCCTGGCGAGCATCATCGGTCCGACGGTCGGCGGGTTGCTGACGGACCACGGCGGCTGGCGGCTAGTGTTCTTCCTCAACATCCCGGTGGGCCTGGTGGCGATCCCCGCCATCTGGATCAACCTGCCCAAGCGAGTGGTCACGCGAAAGCCAAAGATCGACTTCATCGGCGCGGTCTTGCTTTCGCTGGCTTCGCTAGCAATGCTGCTGGCGCTGGTGTGGGCTGGCGACAAGTACGCCTGGGGCTCGCCGGAAATCCTTGGGCTCCTGGCCGCGTCGGTTGTGCTGATTGCCTTGTTTATTGGCCAGGAGGCGCGCCATCCGGAGCCCATTCTGCCGCTCCACTTGTTCAAGAACCGCGTCTTCCTCGTCTCCAACCTGATCGTCTTCACGTTTGGGGTTGGCGTGTTCGGGGCGTTTCAGTACCTGGGCATTTTCGTGCAGACAGCGCTTGGCGCTTCGGCCACCGCCTCCGGCGTTGTCACCACGCCGCAGAGCGTGGGTGTGCTGCTGGCCAGCGTTATCGGCGGGCAGGTGATCGCGCGCATCGGCAAGTACAAGTGGCAGACAGTCATCGGTGCGGCGATCATCGCCATCTCCATGTTCTTTTTGAGGATGGTGGACGTTGATACGCCGATCTGGCACATCAGTGTGATCATGGTGGTGCTGGGCGTGGGCTTTGGGCTTGTGCTGCCGACTATGTCGCTGGTCATTCAGAACGCGGTGCCATACGAGTATCTGGGCGTGGCCAGCAGTTCGAGCCAGTTCTTCCGGCAGATTGGCAGCGTTTTGGGCATCGCGGTGTTCGGCGCCGTGCTGGCGAACGTCTATCACACGGAGTTTGCTGACCGCTTTGATGCCGCCGACCGCGCAGCTGTCGGCCAGACCATCTCCGTCGAACTGGACGACCCGACGATTACGCTGAATAAGGGCGTGTTTGGGAAGATCCAGACGGACGTTCGGGCCCTCGAGGGCGGCGACCAGATCCTCAAGCGGGCGACCGATGCGCAGGCGGAGTCCGTCGCCGTGGCGGTGCGGCTGATCTTCACGTTGGCCTTCGCCTTTGCGCTGCTCTGCCTGTTATTCGCGTTGCTGATCAAGGAGTTGCCGTTGAGGCGCACAGTGCGGACGTCATCGCCTGCCGCGAGTGGCGAAGGTGAACCCGACACGCCGATACGTGAGCCGGGCCCGGTAGTCATCCACTAACTCAGGGCTTGACGGTCACCTTGCCGGACATGGCTGCCCCGTGCACGCCGCATTGGTATTCGAAAGTCCCATCCGCTTCGAAAGTGAAGGCGAACGAGCCCTTGCCGGTCATCTGAGGCGATTCCAGTGGGGCGTCTTGCCAGTTGCCCTTCACCGAATGAGGGTTTTGGCCCGACCAACCCCATGTGACCTTCGTGCCCCTTGGAACGGTGAGGTTCGACGGGGCGAACGAATTGTCCGCCACCTGGATGGTGATCAAACTCGGCGGCCCGGCGACCGACGGTTGCGCCGGAGCGGTGGCGGTGGTGGGCGAATCCTCGTCACCACAGGCGACCGTGGAGGCCAGGCAGGCCAGGCTGAAACCGAGAAGCAGGAGTGCGGACCTGTTCATGGAGGCGAGCTCACTCCACCGACGCAATGAATGGGTAGAGCGGCTGCCCGCCAACGATCGCTTCGACCTCTGCGGCCGGGAAGGCGGCGACCACGCGCTGTTGGGCCGTCTGCAAAGCAGCCGACGCGGTGACTTCGCCGCCGTAGAGGGTGATCAGCGATGCGTCACTTGCCTTCGCGGCAACGAGGCCGGTGAGGAGGGCATCCATCGGGTCTGGCGTGCTGACCACGAGTAGCCCATCGACGAGCGCGATCGCTTCGCCCCGGCGCGCATCGACGCCGTCGGCCTGGCGTGTCGCCGCAGCGATCGTCACTTCGACGGTCCGAATCGACGCGCCAGCGGTGCCCATCGCCCTGAGGTTCTCGGCAGCGCCGTTCGTTGGCGTGAAAGCTATCGCCGCCGCGATGCCTTCTGGCAGCGTCCGTGTGGGCACGATGTGTAGCGTGCAAGAGGCGAGACTGATCGCCTGCTGGGCGGCGAGGAGGACGTTCTTGTGGTTCGGCAGGAGGATGACGTCTGGCGTGTGCAGCGCATCGGCGGCGGCGGCGATGGCGCCCGCCGGTGGCTTTGCCACCTCTCCGAGGTCCGTTGTGG
Source organism: Tepidiformales bacterium (assembly GCA_038323265.1). Classification (GTDB taxonomy): domain Bacteria; phylum Chloroflexota; class Dehalococcoidia; order Tepidiformales; family Tepidiformaceae; genus PNKC01. Next base: position 26,459 of record JBBQGT010000017.1, on the reverse strand, counting down.
CAGCCCCGAGGCTGCGGAAGACGTCGTCGAATCCCAAGCCGTGACTGACGGCGAGCAGGGCTACCCGCTTGGTCGCGCCAGAGCCGGTGGCGGCGAAACGCGCGTGCTGGGCGCTCATGTCCTCGATTTTGATACGCGAGATCCGGCCCAGGCCCTCAGCCGCGTCGATCACGGCCTGCGCCGCGGGCGTGTGCACGTGGACGCGGGCGGCTTGGTCATCGCCCACGACAACGACCGACGTATTGCCGGGGACGCTCACGATCTGGCGGAGGTGGGTCAGGTCGAGCGCACGGCCGTCCGGTTCGAGCAAAAACTCGGTGCAAAAGCCGAACGCTTCCGTTGCATGGCCGCTAAGGGAGGCGATCGTGCGGCTCGGCATCAGCGACGGCGCGGGCAACTCACCGCGAATCGCTGCGACGAGCCCCCGGAGGATGACGCAGATGCCCTCTCCGCCAGCGTCGGTGACGCCAGCCTCCCGCAGGGCCGCGAGCTGATCGATGGTGGCCGCTTCGGCTGTTTCAGCCTCCCGAGTCGCGAAGGCGAGAACGCCCAGACAGGGAGCGGCGATGCCGTTGTTCGGAAGCGTCTGGGCCAACTCGTTCGCTCCAAGGCTGGCCGCGCGCAGCACCGTGAGCATGGTGCCTTCCTGCGGGTTGGTCACTGCGGCATAGGCGCCGTCCGCCGCGCCGTTCAGGGCCGCCGCGAGCCCGTGGGCGTCCAGTTCCAGACGGTCGCCGACGCCTGCCGCGAAACCCCGAAGAGCCTGTGAAAGGATGACGCCGGAGTTCCCGCGCGCGCCGTAGAGCGCGCCCCTGGCGAGCACAGTCAGCACTTCGACTAGCGACGGGTGGTCCCCGAGCGGAAGCGTCTGTTCCACGGCTTCGCTGAGCGTTGCCGACATGTTGGAGCCGGTGTCGCCGTCTGGGACGGGGTAGACGTTGATGGCATCGATGGCGCTGGCGCTTTCGCGGAGGTGGGCAGCGGCGGCAATAAAGATCGCTCGAAGTTGAACGCCGTCAAGAAGCGCCGCTCCGGGGATCGCCTGTCTCAAGCTGCCAGCCGCCCCGCCCGAGCTTGGCCGTTAACGGATTCGAGTGCTACCATCAGCGTTCGATTCTCTCACGTAAGGAACCATCACGCATGGCAAGTGGCGCCTGCGATATTTGCAGCAAGACAACCCAATTCGGCCGGCACATCCGGCACAAGCACAGCGGACGCTGGGAACGCAAGGCTCCTAAGAAGAGCCGTTTCTTTCGTCCCAACGTGGCCAAGCAGCGCGTGTTCGTGGCCGGTGATTGGCACCGCGTGAACATCTGCACCCGCTGCCTGCGGACGCTCGCCAAGACTGCATAGTCGCTACAAGAATTATAGCCGTGAGGCGTGATGCGAAGGTGTCACGCCTTTTCGCTGTCCCGGACAACCGCACTCCTAGGGCGGCGATTGATACGGATCCTTCAGTGCGGCGAGGCCGCGAGGGCTGGCCTGTGAGCGGCCCGGGCGACAGTATTACGTTATAGGGCGGCGAATGTAACCCCAAGGAGCTGGTGGCATTGGCAACCGTCGCAACTAACATCGATCAGCTTTGCATAAATACTATTCGTACTCTTGCGGTTGACGCCGTCGAGAAGGCGAAATCCGGCCACGCAGGCACGCCGATGGGCGCAGCACCGATGGCGTATGCCCTCTGGTCGCGCTTTCTCAAGCACAACCCGGCCAACCCAAAGTGGGAAGACCGCGACCGTTTCGTGCTTTCGGCCGGTCACGCCTCGTTGCTTGTCTACAGCTTGCTGGCGCTCACAGGGTATGACCTACAACTGGAGGAGCTTGAGCACTTCCGGCAGTGGGGCAGCCGCACGCCCGGCCACCCTGAATCGTTCGAAACCCCCGGCGTGGAGATAACCACTGGGCCGCTGGGCGCCGGCTTCTCAATGGGGGTTGGCATGGCGCTGGCCGAGCGGCGCCTGGCAGCGCAGTTCAACAGGCCCGGCCACAACGTGGTGGACCACTACACCTACGGCATCTGCAGCGACGGCGACCTGATGGAAGGCGTCTCCTCTGAGGCGGCTTCGTTTGCCGGCGCCTGCGGGCTGGGGAAGCTGATCTACCTGTACGACGACAACAGCATCACGATCGAGGGTGGGACGGAGCTCGCTTTCACCGAAAATGTGACCGAGCGCTTCGAGGCCTACAACTGGCACGTTACCCGTGTTGATGGCAACGACATGGAGGACGTGCTGCGCGGGATTCAGCGCGCGCGAAACGAGACGCAGCGTCCTTCCCTGATCGTTGCAACCACGATCATTGGGTACGGCAGCCCGCACAAGGCGGGCACCGCAGAGGCACACTCCAACGCTCTCGGCGAGGAGGAGGTGCGGCTGACCAAGCAGGCGCTTGGCTGGCCCGAGGACGCATCCTTCTTCGTGCCCGAAGAGGCGCTTGCCGAGTTCCGCAAGGCAGTCCCCGCGGGGAAGAGGGCCGAAGCCGATTGGCGGGCCAAATTCGAGGCGTACGCTAGTGCCTTTCCGGAGGAGGCTGCGCTCTTCCAGCGCGTGCAGGCGAGCGAACTCCCCGTGGGCTGGGAGTCCGCCGCGCCGGCCTTCAATGCCGCGGATGGCGCGATGGCGACCCGCGTTTCTTCGGGCAAGATGCTCAACGCGATCGCGAAAACGCTGCCCGAGCTCGTTGGAGGCTCGGCCGACCTTGCCCCCTCGAATAACACTCACCTCAACGGTTACGGCGACCTTGGAGCGGGCGAGGCAGACGGCCGGAACATTCACTTCGGTGTGCGCGAGCATGCAATGGGCAACATCGTCAACGGCATGGCGATGCATGGGGGCCTCATCCCCTATTCGGGCACCTTCCTAGTGTTCTCCGATTACATGCGTCCCGCGATCCGGCTGGCGGCGATTATGAAGTCGCATTCGATCTTTGTGTTCACGCACGACAGCATCGGCGTGGGCGAAGACGGGCCGACGCACCAGCCGATCGAGCATCTCGCCTCGCTGCGCGCGATGCCCGGGTTGGCCGTAATGCGCCCCGCGGATGCCAACGAAACTGTGGCAGCCTGGAAATTGGCGATCGAAGGCAGCGGCCCCACAGCGATCATGCTCACCCGCCAGAACGTCCCAACGATGGACGGTTCGGCGATGATCGAAGCTGGCGCGCGGCGCGGCGGCTACGTGCTGGCCGATGCCAAAGGCCCCGCGGATGTTGTGATCCTGGCCACTGGTTCCGAGGTTTCGGTCGCTGTCGGCGCGAAAGAATTGCTGGAGGCGGAGGGCATTGCTGCCCGGGTGGTGAGCATGCCGTGCTGGGAGATCTTCGATGCCCAGTCCGAGGAGTACCGTCAGAGCGTCATCCCGCCCGGCGTGCGGGCGCGCGTGAGCGTCGAGGCCGGCGTGACACAGGGTTGGCAGCGCTACACAGGTGACTTTGGGGAACACGTGGCGATCGACCATTTCGGCGCATCGGCGCCTGCCCCCGTGCTGTTCGAAAAGTTCGGCTTCACGAAGGAAAATGTAGTTGCTAAGGCGAAGGAATCTATGCGCCGCGCGAAAGGGTAAACCCGCCCTTCTCGGGATGTGCCTCTAGCGCGCCACTTGCGACCATAATCTTGGTTCGACCGAACCAGACCGGGGTTCCGATGAGTGAGACTGGCCAGGCTACGAGAAATCCACGGCGGGCGGGAGTGTTGCTTCACCCCACTTCGTTGCCCGGCACCGGAGGGCTTGGGCCGGAGGCGTATCACTTCGTGGACTTCCTGCGGGATGCCGGCCAGACGGCCTGGCAGATTATGCCGCTCGGGCCACCGGGGCCAGGCAATTCTCCGTACGCCTCGCGCTCGGCCTTCGCCGGCGACCCAATGTTGCTTTCCCTCGAGGAGTTCCGTGAACGCGGCTGGCTCGAGGGGGTGGACGAACTGCCAGCGGTCCCAGGGCCAAGTGACCGGATCGACTATGCGGCGCGAGAGGCTTCCCGCGAACCGCTGCTTCGGTTGGCGTTCAACCGCTTCATGGAGCAGGGCGGCGAGGAGCAACTTCAATCGTTTCGGGGCGCGACCGCCTGGCTCGCCAGCTACTCGGCCTTCGCGGCCCTGCGCGCAGCGACGGGGGATCCCTGGTGGGAGTGGCCGAAAGAGCATCGGTCGGCATCCACGGTTCGCGACCGGGGGTTGACGAGTGACCTGCTGGAAGAAGTGCGCTACCAGGAGTTCCTGCAACTTTCGTTCGCCCGGCAGTGGGCGTTCCTGAGGTCCTATGCCAACGAGCGCGGCATTCAGCTGATTGGCGATATCCCGATCTTTGTGGACCGGGACAGCGCCGACGTATGGGCGCATCCGCAACTATTCAAGCTGGATGACCACGCAAACCCTCTGGTCATCGCCGGGGTGCCGCCGGACGCCTTTTCAAGCACAGGGCAGCGCTGGGGCAATCCGGTCTACGATTGGGCGCAGGCACAGATGACGGATTATCAGTGGTGGGCGGCGCGCCTGAGCCGCACCTTCGAAATGGTTGATGCGGTGCGGTTGGACCATTTCCGCGGATTCGAATCCGCATGGGAGATTCCGGGGGATGAGCTCACTGCCGTGAACGGGGCCTGGAACCCGGGCCCCGGCCGGGGGCTTTTCGATAGCCTGGAAGCGCGCTTCGGCAAGCTGCCAATCATCGTCGAAGACCTCGGTTTGATCACTCCTGCTGTGCGGGCGCTGCGCGATGGCCTGGGCTACCCGGGAATGGCCGTGCTGCAGTTTGCCTTTGGAGATGACTGGCGAAATCCGTACCTGCCGCACAACCATGTGCGCGGGCTGGTGGCTTACACGGGCACGCACGACAACGACACCACGCTCGGCTGGTTTCGCGCACTAGGCGAATGGGAACGCGGAAACGTACTGCGATATCTCGGGCGGGATGGTTCGGACATCGTCAGCGACATGGTGCGGTTGGCGTACGAATCAGTAGCGGACCTGGCGATCATCCCGATGCAGGACGTGCTTCAGCTTGGCAACGAAGCGCGCATGAACCGGCCGGGCGAGCCGGAAGGCAACTGGACGTGGCGATTTCAATGGGAGCAGGTCCACCCCGCACGCACCGCCTGGCTTCGTGAGTTGGCCGAACGATACGGCCGGACCGCGGGCGGGTTCGAATACGAAGACGAGACGCCCTAGGGCAACGCCCCACTCACTCCACCCGCAGCGCCTGGGCATCCGACGTACGGTTCACCGTGCGCGTCGCGAGCGTCAAAGCGGCGACGAAAATGCCCAGCACCAACACCACGCCCACCCCGACGAGCAGCCACTGGGTGACGAGGATGAACGGCGGCTCCACTTTCGCCCCGTCCTCCGTGACATCGAGAAAAGTGAGCATCTGGCGTCCAAGGAATAGCCCAAGAATCGCCCCCGCACCGGTCCCCGCGACGAACACCACTGTGTATTCCAGGGCCAGCATCCTGAAGAGCTGAAGCCGCGAGAAGCCCATCGCATGAACCAGCGCGAACTCCGCCCGTCTTCGCGCCACCGCCGCCCGCAAGGATGCCAGCAGTCCCGCGGCCACGAGCGCCATCACGGCAACGAAGGCCAGCACCAAAATCCCACTCCCGCCCGCCGCGATGAGTGGGTTCTTCTCGTTTCGCCGCAGCGTTTCCTGCAGGCTTACCGTGCGGTCGAGCCCCCACTTCGACTCCTTCAGCGTCCTCTTGATCGTTTCCAAGTCCGCGTCTGGCACCAACGTCAGCCACTCTTCATTCGAACCCAACGTCCCCCGTCCGAGGAAGTTCGCGGTGTCCGCCCAGAGCATCATCAGGTCGCGATTGACCACGACCACGGGCCCGATCGCCGAGTTCGTCGTTGGGAAGAGGTCGAATTCCCCCTTTACGGCAATGGGGATGAGGGCGTTCGTGTCGGTCACGGCGAGTCCCGTTGTTCCGGTGTGAAGCCCTGTACTGTTCGCGAAGCTCTTACTCACGATGGCAGGGATTGGCGTGATCTGGCCGGTGACGAAAATCCCGCGCGGGTCTTTCGACGATCCGGTGTGGAACGACAACTTTCCGGCCGCTTTCCCGCCGTGTACCTGCTCGGGGGCAACGGCGAAAACGTCGGGTGTCTTGTCGCGTGTTTCGAACGAAGACCACCGCGATGGTCCTTCGAAGTCTTCCGCTACGCTCACCGCCCCGGCTGCGTCGCTCACGGTGATATCGTCCAGGTAGAGCGGCGGATAGGCGATTCCGAACCGTCCGTTCGGCTCGCTCACGAGGATAGATGCGAGCGTCAGCGGATATCCGGGCTCGCCCGTAAACTTCGTCCCAAATTCGGCAGTCAACTGCTTCCACTGGCGCCCAGTGTCCAGTTCGCCCATCTGCACGAGGATGAACTGCCCGTGAGTCTCGCGAACCCGTACCCACAGGCTAACCCCGGCCATCTCCGGTCCACCGTTCACCCAGATCGAGAGGGATGTGGGCTTGCCCGCCAGAGTGCGTCCTGGAGCGGGGATGTCGCTTTCGATCGTGCGCAGTACGGTTGGCAACGAATCGTCCGCCAGGTCATCGCGCGTCCACAACATCTTCGCGGCGGCGGCCGGGTCCACGGCAAGGATCTGGAACGCCTGACCTCCCTGGCCGGAGCTCGCGAGTGATGCCGTCGAACGGTAGGCGGAAGTGGCGAGGTTCACCCCTGGTATCTCCGCCAGCGCCTTGTCGCGCTCGGTTGGGTCGCCGGGCATCGCACCCTGGATGCTGCCGCTCGCCCGCAAGTCGGTGCCCGATTCGTAGCCGGCGCGATCCCGGTACGATCGGTCGACGGTAGCCGTGTAGCTCGCCGCGAACGTGCCTACGGCCACAGCCATCATCAAAAGGAGCGTGAGCTGCGTGTACTGCGCGGGCGCCCGCACCACTTGCCACAAACCAAGCGAAACAACTGGCCCACTGGTCGCCTGGGTCAGCCGCGAGACGAGCCGCAGAAGCAACGGATAGAAGCGCAAGATGAGCGCTGCCGCCGCTCCAATGAGCAGCGCCGGTGACGCCAGCAACAGCGGGTCGCTGCTTAGCCCGCCGGTCGCCGAAGGCGTGAACACCGAGCCCTTCTGGCGCAGTTCGAACAGCAGCAGGACGGCCGCTGCCGCCAGCCCAATGTCAATGAAGTAGCGTTGGATGAACGAAGCGGCAGGCCTCGCCTGTGCCCGGCGCAGCGTGGTTGCGCTCTTTTTCGCGACGATTGCGCCAGGCACGATGAAGGCGATGAGCGAAAGCAGCACCCCACCTGCAGCCATCGCGAAGGCCAACGGCGGCACGCCCACCGGCAGCAATGAATCGTTCGAAACTCCAGTAAACATCGGGGTGAACCCGAGCAAAGCCGTGGCCCCCGCAGCAAGGAACGGCGCCGCCAGGATCGCCGGGATGCCGATCAGCAACCCCTGGATGGCGAACAGCAACAGCACCTGCCCCATGCTCGCCCCGCGGCTTCGCAGCAAGGCGATCTCCGCCGCCTGCCGTTCGATCAGCAGGGCCGCAACGATCGCCACATAGAACAGCGCGATCGCCGTGATCTGCAGCAGCATTATCGTCAACGGCTTCTGCTGGAACGTCGAGGTCTTGGTGTAGTTGTCGAGTGTCTCTCGCAGCGGGTGCGAAACGAGTGCCTGCAACGGCTCCAGCTCCAGACGCAGCGCGTCCATATCCGCGCGGGCCCGTTCGTAGTTGGCGTGGTTCAGTGCGTCCCCATTTGTGTACACAAACCACGCCACCGCGGAGCGGTACGACGGGAAATTCTTCGCCGCGAACGCCACCAACGCCGATTCGTCCGCGAACATCGGGGCGATCGCCGGTTCCGGCGTGGGCTGGCCGATCAGGTCGAAGAAGCGCGACGCGCCAAGCGCCCACCAGAGTTCTGTTGGCCGTGTTGGCTCGATAATCCCCGTCAACACTGCCGGAAACTGAAAAGCGAACGTCGCCGTTGGATCGCAGGGTGGCGGCGGTGGGGCGTTCATATCGGCCTGGAAGTGCCGCACACACGTGTCCACCAGGTCCTGAAGCACGAAGTTGTCGCCCACTTTCAGTCCGCTGGCCTTCGCTGCTGGCGCGCCCATCGCCACTTCCATCTGGCCGTCCGCCTTCGCCGGCAAGCGACCGGAGACGACCCGCACGTGACCTTCATAGCCAGTCAACGACTGCGGTTGACCGAGGATTGGCTTGCCTGACGGGCTCGGCGCCGCTTCGAGCAAATTGAACTTGCCGAGTGTGATCCCGCGGGCCACCGAATCGGCGTACCAACCCGTCCGCCCGTTGATCTGCTTCTCGACAGCTTGCTTCAGCCCTGCCCCGTCTGGCGAAGCGACTGGCACTTCATCGAGATTCACCCACACCGAATACCGGCCGTTCAGCTCATCGGCGATAAGAAAGCGCAGCCCCAGGTCGGACATCGCCCGCGCGTAGATTGGCGCGCTGGCCAGTAGGACAGCCGCCACCACGATGCCGAGCGCCATCACCGCCATCATCCCGCGGCCGGCGAGGCTCCTGCGGATGGCCAGAGGCAAAAGTGGTCCCATGCGCGGAATCATACGGTGCGTACGCGGGAACCGGCTCGCGGGTCAGAAATTACAAAAGTCGACTTGTGCGCCGATCTCGACGAAGCATACAGTGGGGCGACGGGGGCGGACCTGGAGAAGCGGTATGCCAGACGGCGATTCGAGTGACCTGACTCCACGAGAATGGGAAGTGCTCGAACTATTGGCTGACTTCCGTACAGACCAGGAGATTGCCGCCGCACTTGTCTTGAGCGTGAGGACAGTCGATTCGCACGTAGCCCACATCCTTCAAAAGCTGGGCGTGGCGAACCGGCGCGAAGCGGCACGGCTGTGGCAACGCAAAGATCAGTAGCCAGTACGGATTCCTTGTCCAGAGACCTTGAAGTAGAATCGTGGCCAATCGACTAGGAGCACCCTGATGAAGAAGCTGACTTCGATTCTCGCCATCGTAATAGGGCTCACTATCGCCGCAGTTCCATGGTTGGGACTTCCGTACCAGGCGGCCGATGCTTCGCACGCCCACCCCCAATCTGATACTCAGCATATTTATGGGCTTCACTGGTCGTCACCAAACCATGGACTATGGGATGAAGACTACTGTGCCCAATCATACGACTACAGTGTTATCACGACCGAAGCATTGCAAGCTAAACTTCAGACGCTCATTTACAATGCAGGGTGGGATGGCATTGGGTCCGGAAACGTCGATATCTGGCCGACAGCGTACTCCTGTGAATCATACATCCCCAACGACAGTGATGTGGAAGTCAGGCTGTCAATCATATCTTCGACTACCTCTGTATGCGGCTTCGAAGTGTCGTGTGTAAAATTTGCCTGGCCATACTATGTAAACAGCCAAATCAAAGATTACTTTCAAGGCGTGGTGTGGCTAAAGACATTTCACGTGAACCCGCTCTCGTCCGATTCGGCTACCGCCACCATCAATCATGAGTTCGGACATGTTCTTGGCTTGTTGGACGGAGGAGGGGCGGACTGTGGAATCAGCATCATGCACCAATTGGATTATTGCTCTCCGCAGCCACCATATGTACTGTGGCCAAATCAGGCCGACAAAGACAGCGTCGTCAACAACATGATGCCAGCTCACTAAAGAGCGCTACTACAGGAAGTGTTTCGATGCAACAACCACAACGTTACCCTTTACGACTGATAGTATCAGGATCCGTATTCGCCGCAATCTTGTCGTGGCTTGTTTTCGCCGCATCTGGAATCGCGACGGACTCACCCCCCTCCTTCGAGCAGCTGAGCATCTGCGTCGCTGTCGAGCCCTCAGCCGGTGTGGATGTTTCGAGCGCTCAGAACACGATTGCTTCCGTCGCCAAGGGCGCATCCGCTGTTCTCAAGACTCATTACGACGAGACTCGCGGCCTACACAGCGCGACTGGCGGCGCGCAGCTACCCGCTTTCGGTGGCATCTCTGTAGGAACCACGTGTCCGCACGGCTTTCAGGGGCCGAGGCCCGGCACCAAATACGGCGAAAGTGTGCGGGCGGAGTCTGTGTCCACTGCCTCGCCATACAACATAAAGTTGTTCGTCCTGAGCGATTCTTCTGCGTCGAGCGTTATGGGAAAGAATGGTTCGGTGCGAATGCCGTACGAGTTCGCTTGCGATGAGACTTCCGACGTTTGTGCAGAGGTTTCCACCGCACTCTACGTTCGCGCCTCAACAGCGAACGACGGTGCCAAGCTGGGCGAAGCCCTATCGCGTGCCGCTGGTTGGGCCGGTCGTTCGCCAGTCGGCCACCCCGCCGACGAACCTTCGGCGCCAAAGCGTAACTGATGCGCGGCTGGTCAGTTATGCCTCACGAAGCCCCGGCGGCGAACGTCGTTCGTCGCCTGGGATGGGCATTCGCATTTGCGTTGTTAGCGTTGGGCGGCTGCACCAACGAGCCAACGAGGGTTGCCCAACCGGCAACGCCCACGGAGGCGCCTTTGGCGACGCGGAAGCTCATTCAGCCCACGATCGCTTTCGCCACCTCCAGCCCGACAGCCATTCCCGTTGCGCCTTCCGGACCAAACTGCAAGCCTCCGGAAGGAGAAGGCCGCGGCCAGGGAGCGGTCCAGGGAACCGGCCTTGGCCCGTTCTGTGTGGCTTGGGTGGACCGGTTCGCGGGAGAGGCGGGGTTTCGGATCACCCTTTCGTATAGCCAAAACAGCGAGTCGCGTAGCCAAAGCGGCGAGGTATTCACATACACCACGTCGCCGAACGAAGTCGAATTCATCTTCCCGGTGAGTGATCGGCCCTACCTCACCGCAGATGTCGCTACCTGCTTGCAGCGGAACAGTTACCAAATTTCGGTGGTAGCCGTATTCCCCGGCGGTCGCGAAGAGCCAGTTGGGGGCTTCGGCGCTGTCGTAGAGTGCGCAAGGCGGTAGTTGCGCCGCCGCTTACGCCGTTGACACCCTTCTCCCACGCGAACACAATCATCGGTGCATTGCCCTGGGCAGGGACTACCCGTGTAGGCCCACCTCCCAACCCGGACACTCGCGTCATACGAAAGGGGGATTCAGCTTGGCAGAAGCACCCACCGTCGCACCCGAACTCCGTCCGCTCGTCCCATACCTCACTCTCGGGAAGACCCGTGAAGAGGACTACCTCAACGGCAGTCGTTGCAGTAACTGCAAGGCAACCTATGCCGGCCCGCGCCTCTACTGCTCAAAATGCAGCGGCCAGGGTCCCTTCGAAGCCGTGAAGCTTTCGAAGGAAGGCGAAGTCCACGTTTGGACGATCATCCACCAGGCCACGCCCTACGTGAAGGCGCCGTACATCGCCGCCATCGTTGACTTGCCAGAAGGCGTCTCGGTGAATACCAACATCGTTGGCGTCGAACCGACACCCGAAAACATGAAGTTCGGCATGAAGGTTCGCATGACCACCGAAAAGGTCTCCGAGGATAAGGAAGGCAACGCCTACGTCGCCTACCGCTTCCAGCCCATCTAAATCGGGCTCAGGCCCGTAACGCCCTCGCAACCCCAAAGGAGATCCCATGCGAGAAGTAGCAGTCATCGGCGTGTCCATGATCAAGTTCGGGCGCTACCCGGACAAGGACGTCTCCCAGCTCGCCGCCCAGGCCGGCCACGAAGCTCTCAAGGACGCCGGACTTGAGATGAAGACGATCGAGTCGCTTTACAGCGGCAACCTCTACCAGACTTCCGGCTCTGGCCAGCGCATCCTCCAGCAGATGGGCCAGACCGGCATCCCGGTGGTGAACGTCGCGAACGCCTGCGCTACCGGGTCCACCGCTTTCCGAGAGGCCTACTTCGCCATAGCCTCGGGCGCCTTTGACATCGTCATGGCCGTGGGCAGCGAGCAGATGGGCAAGCAGGGCCTCCTCGGCTCCCGCGGTGACCCAGCGACCAGCCTCGAAGGCCGCGTCGGCTCATACATGATGCCCGCCGTCTTCGGCATGGCTGGCATGGAGCATGCCAAGAAGTACGGCACTCAGCAGGAGCACTTCGCGATGGCCAGCGTGAAGAACCACTTCCACAGCACGCAGAACCCGCTGGCCCAGTACCAGAAGGAATCACCCCTGGACGAAGTGATGAACGGCCGCGTAATTGCCTACCCGAACACGCTGCTCATGTGCTGCCCGACGGGCGACGGTGCCGCCGCGGCCATCCTCTGCTCGATGGACAAGGCACGGCAGTACACGACCCAGCCCATCAAGGTTGCCGCCAGCGTCCTCACCAGCGACCCCTACACGGACCGCGACCTGACGCTGCCCGACATCAACACCCTCACTCGCAATGCTGCCGCGATTGCCTACAAGCAGGCCGGCATCGGGCCCGAGGATCTCAGCCAGGTCGAACTGCACGACTGCTTTGCAACCGCCGAGCTTCTGCACTACGAAAACCTTGGCCTCTGCGAAGAGGGCATGGCCGGTAAGCACGTCGCCAGCGGCGCGCCCTGGATCGGCAACAAGATCCCAACGAAATACCAGGAAGACATTGCTCCCTTCCAGGACAAGAGCTACACCCCGAAGACCAAGACCGTCGTCAACGCCAGCGGTGGTCTGCTCTCCAAGGGCCATCCGCTCGGTGCAACCGGCGTCGCGAACATTGCCGAAATCGTCTGGCACCTGCGCGGTCAGGCGGGCAACCGCCAGGTCGAAGGCTCGAAGATTGGCATGGCGCACGTCATCGGCCTGGGCTCGGCCTGTACCCTCAACATCCTCCAGAAGTAGCTCGCGCTACCGCTGATCACCAAGAGGGGCGCTCCAACAGGGGCGCCCCTCTTCACGTCGGCGTCGAGCCCGTCATAAGGAACCGCGATGCGAGCAGCCATCGGCTTTCGCGACCACAGCGGCTGGGCGTGGGCCGTCGCAATCGGCGGATCGCCAACCGCCCCGGAAGTGATACTGCGTGAACGCGTCGAGTTTCTCCGTCCGACTTCGCCGCGCCAGCCGTACCACGCAGCGCAAGGTCGTTCACTAGAAGCCGGCCGGGCGCTCGTCGCGCAAACGGAATTGGACGCTTCGCTAGGCTGCGCAACTGCTACCGCCGCGCTCTCCGCCCAACTCCACGCCCTTGGCGCGGAGCCGCTGGCGGCTGCCGTCTTCATCTCGCCCTCGCCGGTACGCGCCGAATTCGATGCCATCATGCGTGCGCACACCCTCCTTCACGCCGCCGAAGGCGACCTCTACCGCGAACTCCTGGCTGAGGCGGCAGCTGGCGTCTTTCCGCGTGTCCGTCGGCTGATTCGCCGTGATCTGATTGCGACTGCCGCCCACGAACTAAGCCTGTCCCCTGAATCGATCAGCGCCCATCTTGGCGAGATGGGCCGAAGGGTGGGGACGCCATGGGCCGCCGACCACAAGGAAGCGGCGTTGGCGGCGTGGCTTGCCCTCGCCGGGGCGCAACTTGGCCCAGGTACCGCTACGCTCTCTGTGTGAACTCGATCGGGTACGTCAAAGTCCCAGCGACCGAAATACCTCGTCTCCGCTCACGGTCGCTCCACGCTCACCTTCGGCGATCGCCTCACGCAACCCGGCTGCTTCGAGTTCCGTTAGGTGTTCCTCCGGGTCGGCTTCCCAGGACAGTCGCTGTAGCAACTCCTCTGCCGTCTTCTTCGGAGAGCTCCTCAACTAACTCGCGTAAGGCCTGCTTTGCGGTCACCCGGCTAGTATACGTCAGCGATTCTCGAAGCTATCCGCTACAACCGTCCCTCTCTGCTAAGCTACCAACGCTCATTTCAAGGTGGTGCCATGCCCGAATTCCCAACTTTCCAATCGCTCATCGTCCCGCCTGACGACGTCGTTGGCATCTACGCCAAATGGATCTGCGTCGGCAAGGGCACGGTCCTCGTCACGCCCGGCTCCGATGGCCTCCGCCTGCCCGAGGCCGTCCACCCTCGGGACCTTGGGATCAATGTCGACCACGAGCACTTCCTCGGACTGCTCGATGGCATCCCCGTCTGGGCAGCAGGCATCGACACTCCCGGCGACACCCCTGAGCCCTTCAGCCACGAGACGCTGTTCACCCTCTTCCCGCACTTCCCCGAGCAGACCTGGCACCTTGCCGGGCGGGCGGTACAGATCGCCGAATGGCACCGCACCAACCGGTTCTGTGGACGCTGCGGCGAGGCGACCGAAGAAGCACACGGCGAACGGGCGCGAAAGTGCTCCTCCTGCGGACTCCTCTCGTTTCCGCGGATTTCACCCGCCGTCATCACACTGATCGAACGCGGGAATGAAGCACTGCTCGCCCGCGGACGCACCTTCGGCCCGAACGTCATGTACTCCACCCTCGCCGGGTTCGTTGAACCCGGCGAAACGCTCGAAGAGTGCGTCGCGCGAGAGGTGCGCGAAGAAGTTGGCGTCGAATTGAGCGATATTCGTTACATGCGCAGCCAACCGTGGCCCTTCCCCAACTCCTTAATGTTGGGCTTCAACGCCACCTACGCTGGTGGCGATATCGTCTGCGACCCCACTGAAATCGTGGATGCCCAGTGGTTCAGCGTTGACAACCTCCCGAACATCCCTGGCAAGCTCTCGATTGCCCGCTGGCTGATCGACGAATGGCGCGACCGCCAGGCCTAATCGCTGAGGAGGTCCGAGCCCGCGTGACCCAACCATCATTCCAGGCCAACAACTACGACCGCGTCGCGAACATCTACGATTCAACCCGTGGCTTTTCGCCCGAGGCCGAACGCGATGTCGGCGACGGCCTCGCCGCAATCCTCAGGGAAAATGGCGTCCGAAGCGTCTTCGAAGCGGGTGTCGGCACGGGCCGAATCGCAGTGCCGCTCGCTGCACGTGGCTTCCAGGTCACTGGAATCGACATCTCCATGGAGATGCTTCGCACCCTACGAACCAAACGCTCCGACATCCGCGTGCTGCTGGCCGAATCCACCGCTCTGCCGTTCCGCGCCGACAGCTTCGATGCCGCCATTTTCTCGCACATCCTCCACCTCGTACCGAACGCGCACGCCACCGTCCGTGCAGCCATTGCCTGCGTTCGCCCGGGTGGGCTGCTCTTGAACTGTCAGCACGTCTATGCCCCATATCCTGAGCAACGCGCTGGCGAGCGCCTGAACGAGATCATCCGGGAGGTGACCGGGCAGGCCGGTTGGCTTCACGGCCACCGTGCCAGCGCCGAGCCCGTCCTTGCTGAAGTCCTTGCAGCCCTGGGCGCGAAACTCGAATCGCGCGAAATCGCTCACTGGACCGACGTGAACACGGTGAGGCGAGAGGTCGCGCGCCTCGAAAGCCGCGCTAACTCCAACACGTGGGCGATACCCGATGTGGCCATGCCAACCATCGTCGAGCGCTTCACCGCGGAGGCGGTGGCGATCTTTGGT
The DNA here is from genome assembly GCA_038323265.1 of Tepidiformales bacterium. Lineage (GTDB taxonomy): Bacteria > Chloroflexota > Dehalococcoidia > Tepidiformales > Tepidiformaceae > PNKC01. The sequence continues at coordinate 11,127 of JBBQGT010000017.1, read as the reverse complement.
GGCATGGACGTCGAATCTCGCGCCGAAGTGAGCTTCACGGTGAACGTCGCAACGCTGCCGGGCTGAGGCCTGGTTGGCGCGAGACCGTCGGGCCGTGCAAGATTCCGTGATTGCTTAGAGCGCCACCAACCGCTTCTCCAAAGGAACTCCATGACGCGATACGACAACTGGCGCGACGACTTCCAATCACGGCTTAAGAGCTCCGTGCAAGCGATGGAGGTGATCAAGGAAGGGGACCTGGTCGGCATCAGCATCATCGCGCCGACACAACTGACCGCCGCCTTCGAAGAGCGCGCCAAGAAGCTGGGGCGCGTCGATATCCGCGGCCTTGCTCCTCGTGAGCCTAGCCTCTACAGCCCCGGTGGGCCGAAGGGCGAGAAGGAGATAGAGATCTTCATCGGCGACGGCATGCGCCCCGCCCACGATGCCAAGATCGCCACATACCTGCCGAACACCTTCATGCTTGGAATGAAAGCCTTCGACGATGGCCGGCCCGAGGCTCGCATCCCGGACGTCTGGCTCACCCCTTGCAGCGCCCCGAACGACTCTGGCTATGTGCACTTCGGCCCGCACATGTGGCAGCGAAAGTCCTACGCCAAGCGCAGCCCAGTCACCATTGCCATGGTCGATCCCAACATCACGCCGGTCTTCGGCGATGTGTGGATGCACGTCAGCGAGATCCACACCTTCATCGACGGAGTGGTCACGGTCGTAGATGTTGCCGGCATGCGTGAACGGGTGAACACCATCACCCCCGAGGGCGACCGTACCGAAATGCTGGAGTTACTCGAGGGCTGCAGCATCGATCAGCTCGCACTCGTCGAGCAGCTCTTTCATCTAATGACTCCGGCGCTCCTTCGCGGCGCCCTTGGCCTCGCGGATATCGACCCGGAAGCCCAGGCGATCGCCGACAACGTCCGCCAGTTAATCCGCGATGGCGACACCATCCAGGTTGGCGTTGGGCAGCCAAGCTCGTTGATGTTTAAAGCCGGCGCTTTCGACGATGCAAAGCACCTCGGCCTGCACACGGAACTCGGCTCTCCCGGCCTCACGAGACTTTGGGAGCGCGGCATCCTCGATAACTCGATGAAGACGCTCCACCGCGGCAAGTCCGTGGCCGTCGCCTGGTCAGGCTGCGATGGGCACGACTTGCAGGTCATCGCCAATAACCCGGCGTTCGAACTGTACGACCCGGACTATCTGCTCAACCCGCTGCTCATGGCCCAGAACCGCAACATGACCTCGATCAACAGTGCGATCGCAGTGGACCTGATCGGCCAGATCGCCAGCGAAGACCGCTTCGGTGGCCACATGGTCAACGGGACTGGTGGCCAGCCGGATACGCATCTCTCGGCATCGCTCTGCAAAGGTGGCCGCGCAATCACGGTCATGCGCTCCACGGCCCTCGAGGGGACGCTCTCGAAGGTCGTCGCGCGTCATGAAGCGGGAACCATGATCACCGTGCCGCGCTACCTTGCCGACACTATCGTGACGGAGCACGGCATCGCCAGGCTGCTCGACAAGAACCATCGACAACGGGCCGAGGAACTGCTCAGCATCGCCCACCCCGACTTCCGGGCTGAACTTCGCGAGCAAGCGAATGAACTAGTCGGCAGTCTCTAGCGGCTAGCTGGCGGGGCGGCGACGAATGAGCACCCGCCGCTCGCCCTCGAACACCGTTTTGCCGTCCTGGTTCAGGCCCAGGTGGCGAAACAACACCTCGCCAGCGTCCGTTCGCTCGCTGGCGGAGGTCTCCAATACTTCGCTGAAGGCATAGAGCGTGTCGCCGTGAAACACCGGCGTGCGAAAGCGGATCTTGCTCAGTGCGAGCTCCCGCAGCGCGTTCTCGCCGGTGTCCTGCATCGCCAGGCCAATCACCATCGCTGCTGTAATCCCGCCAAAGACGATGCGATGCTTCAGCGGGCCCTTCGCCATCTGGTCTTCGTTGAAGTGGCCCTGGGCCGTGTTCATCACCAGGTTCGTGATAAGCACGTTGTCCATCTCTGTTACGGTCTTGCCGCGGGCGTGCTGGTAGGCATCGCCAACGCGGAAGTCCTCGAAGTAGTTGTCATTGGAGGTCAGACTCATCCGCGGTCCCCGATGATCCGGTCGGAGATGATCCGCAGCTGTATCTCGCTAGTCCCCTCAAAGATCTTGGTCAGCCGGGCATCGCGCCAGTATCGTTCAATTGGCAGGTCAGTCGTGTAGCCGTATCCGCCGTGGATCTGCAGGCCCTGGCTGGTCACCCGTTCAGCCATTTCGCTGGCGAACCACTTGGCCATTCCCGCTTCCTTGTCGCAGCGCCGCCCGGTGTCGATCGCATCGCAGACGAAGTACGTGAGCTGGCGGGCAGCCTCGATTTCGGCTGCCATCTCCGCCAACTTGAAGCGAATCGCCTGGAAGTTGGCGATCGGCTGGCGAAACTGCACGCGCTGCTTGGCGTAGGCGATCGAATCCTCCAGCGATCCTCGCGAAAGGCCGATTGCCCTTGCGGCGGTGTGCGCGCGAGCACCCTCGAGGAATCCGACCGCTGATTTGAATCCAGCGTCATTGCCCCCGCGGTCCTGCCCCAACTGAGCCGAAAGCGGCACGCGGAAGTCATCGAACCGAAGCTCCCACGTCCTCCAACCGTGATAGCCGATCTTGTTGACTGGCGTGCCGTGGACGCCTTCCGGCAGCTTCCCGCGCTCCTTTTCGAAGAAGAACATGCTGGTCCCAGCGTGGCGGCGCTTTTCATCCATGTCCGCCGTCCGACAGAGCACGGTCATGTAGTCCGCGCCATCCGCGAACGTGCACCACATCTTGTTGCCGTTGATCACCCATTCGTCGCCGTCCCGGCGTGCGCGGCATTGGATGTTCGCCAGGTCGGAGCCCGCATCCGATTCGGAGAGCGCGACGGCGCCCAGGAATTCGCCCCGGGCCATGCGCGGCAGATAGTTCTGCTTCTGCTCGTCGCTGAAGCCGCCGCCCAGGCCGTTGCCGCGGGCGATTATGCTCGCCACGCTCATCCAGCCCCGCGCCAACTCCTCGGTCACCAGGATGTATTCGAAGACGCCCAGCTCGGCCCCGCCGTAGCGCTCCGGGATGCGCATTCCGAAGTACCCCAGCTTGCCCATCTTGTCCCGCAGGTCCATCGGGATGTCGCCCTTGATCTTGTCCAACTCGTTGGCGACCGGCAGCACCTCCCTCATGGAGAACTCGCGCGCTGTCTGCTGGATCATCAGCCGTTCTTCGGTCAGGTAACTCATGGAGCCCGCCTCTTCATCACAAAATTCGTGCGCTTGAAATCGATCACGCGTTCGTTGCGCTGGTTGAAGCCTTCCGTGTGCCAGGTCACGATTCCCTGTTCCGGCCTGCTGTCGGACTCGCGCTTATCCAGTACTGTGCTGCGCGCGGTCAGTGTGTCGCCGGGATAGCAGTCCTCCCAGAACGTGAGGTCTTCGACCCCGAGAAACAGCCCGCCAGACTCGCTGTTGTCTTCGACGGAAAGCCCGAAAACTGTCAGGAAGACAAGGTTGGCGTTCAGCACCACGCCGGGATGCCCGTTCGCCAGTGCGTACTCAGCGTTGAAATAGTGCGGGTTGTAGCTGAGCGTGAGCGCCGAAAAGAGGCTGTTGTCGCCTTCGTTCAGCGTCCGCCCCCAATGGTGATCGAACACCTGTCCGACGGTGAAGTCCTCAAACTGGTTGCCTTTCGGGCGCTTCAACGCCCGCACGACCATCCCCTCCGTCATACAACCGCGCCCTGCCGTGCCACGGCGAGCGATACGACGTCCCTGATGTTCGATTGGGACTCGAGTCGTGCGATTCGCGTCCGCAGGGCGTCGGCCGCCTCCGTGCCAAGGACCGGCCGCGCCAGCGAAGCGAACTTCGCCTCCAGCCGCACGAGTTGCAGGCCCAGGTCCTCGGCCGGCGCCGTCAGGTCCACTAACGCGTGGAACTCTGTCCCCGACGCAGTAACGATGGTCACGTCTGTCCCGCCCCCCGATCCGCCTACTCGGCCTTCTACATGGACTCGGTCTCGAAGCGCCACCAAGTCGCGCCGGTGTACGGCGGCGTCGGTGAAGGCCTGCTCGCTTGTGTTGTCGCCGGCCATCGCCAGCGCGGCCGTAAAGCGCAAGCTGAACTTCCCTTCGAGCGCCGTCAACGGCTGCTCGATGTTGCACATCGCGAGGTTTCCGGCGGGCACCGCTAGTCGGATCTGCCGGATGTCACTGGGTACCAGCCCGTGCTCGCTTTTCAACCGCAGCACGCCCTCGATCGTTTCGTGTGTGCCGTAGCAAGCGGCGTGGTACTTGAACAGCACACCGCGGATGGCGTATTCGTCATTAAGCCCGGCGAGCGCGCGTTCTGGATTGGGCGTCGTCGTTTGCGTCGCGGCGAAGCCTTGCGACGCTTCGAGCACTTCCGTCGAGCTGGTGAATCCACGCGCCGCAAGCGTGGCAGCGAATAGCCCGTTGGCCGAGGCTTTGCCCGCGTGCAAAGGCTTGCACATCGTCCCAAACATCGATTTCAAGCCAGCGGCCTGCGCCCCCGCGATACCCAGCGCGTGGAGCCATTGATCTTCGCCCAGGCCCATCAGGTGTGCGCAGGCCGCCGCCGCCCCAAACGTCCCCAGCGTTCCGGTCGCGTGAAACCCGGTGCTGTAGTGCCCCGGCATGACGAGCGCTCCCACCCGACACTCCACTTCGAAGCCCGCCACGAACGCCGCAATAAAGTCGGCCCCCGAGGCTCCGCGATGTTCGGCCAACGCCAACAGGCCGGGGATGACTGGCACCGAGGGGTGCCCGCTCATCGTTATCTGTACATCGTCGAAATCGAGCGCGTGGGAAGCCGCGCCGTTGATGAGCGCTGCCTGCTGCACACTCGTCCGCATGCCGCCGCCGATGACCGTTGCCTGGGGGTTGCCGCCGCTTTCCAGCGCTTCATCGCGGAGGATGCGCGCCAGCGGCTCGTCAGCGCCTGCGAGCGTCACACCCATCCAATCCAGCACACACTGCCGGGCCAGGAACACGACATCCCCGGGCAACGATTCGAACGTGATGCTTCGCGCTCTTGCCGCGAGCGCGCGAGTGATGCCTTCCATCGCTGAATCGGTCATCGAACCACCTCCGTGAGCCGCTCTCCTCTGTGCAGACACTCTAGCGCCGCTTCAGCAGGTTGCCAAAAAACGAAAGGGCCGGCGTGCCGAGGCCCCTTCGTGTCGTTGCGCAGAGTGCTCCTTCGGCCGGCCCTCGCGCCAGTTGCGCCGTAAGCCCCGGTGAAGGCGGCGGGCCTTGGCTGAGGCGCGATTGCGCCAGGGGAGCAGCTAACGGTCCTGCGGTCCGATTTCGTAGTCCTGCGCGACGTTGCGAATCACCCGCACCAGCCGTTCAGACCCTTCCTGCTTGCCCACGAATGCGCAGGCGCCGGCCTCTTCGGCTGCGCGTCGCGTGGAGACGTCGTCGTGAAGACTGAGCATCACAACCCGGCAGTCGCCCCGTTCGGCGCAGAGCGCTCTCGCGGCCAGCAACCCACCCATGCCGGGCATCCGAACGTCAAGCAGGACAACGTCCGGCTCTAATTCGGTTGCCAGGGCGATCGCTTCTTCACCGCTCCCCGCCTCGCCGACGACATCGAAGTCTGGTTCGCTGCCCAGCCGCATTCGCAGCCCGCGGCGTACCAGCGGTTCGATGTCGACCAACAGAAGACGGATTGAATTGCTCACCCACCAAGAGTGGTTCTTAGACCGCTCCGCCGAATCCTGCTGGCGAATGGTTCGGGCGCTCGCTTCGGATGACCGTTCAGTCATCCGAAAGGCTGAGGCGCGTATGCGCCAGCCTGATGAAATAGGCTGCACGGCTCCATAACCGCGTTCGGCGCCATCGTGTCTAATGACGCCGAGGTCGTTGATTACGATCCGGAGGTTCCAATGGCCATTCGAATCGTCATCGCCGACGACCACAGTGTAGTCCGCCAGGGACTGCGCATGTTCCTTTCCGATGACCCGGACTTCGAAATCGTTGGTGAGGCGCCAAACGGCGCCGAAGCGTTGAAACTCGCCCACGAACTCCAGCCGGACGTTGTCCTGATGGACCTGTTGATGCCGGTCATGGATGGCATCACCGCGATTGGTCGCATTTGTAAGGAGCTTCCCGAAATAGAAGTGCTGGCGCTCACCAGCGTCCTGGAGGACGCGGCGGTGGTGGGCGCAATTCGCGCCGGCGCCATCGGCTACTTGTTAAAGGACACCCAGGCCGACGAACTTTGCCGAGCGATTAAGGCGGCAGCCAACGGCCAGGTGCAGCTTTCTCCGCAGGCGGCCGCCCGGCTCGTCCGCGAAGTGCGCGCCCCCGAAAGCCCCGAGACGCTTACCGAGCGCGAGACCGACGTCCTACGCCTCATCGCCGGCGGCTTTGCGAATAAGGAGATCGCCCTCAAGCTGCACATCGGCGAAAACACGGTGAAAACGCACGTCAGCAGCGTCCTCGAGAAGCTGGGTGTGCAGAGCCGCACGCAAGCTGCCCTCTATGCCACCCAGATCGGCCTCGCCCCGTTGGAATCCGCCTGAATGTCGCTCCCGGGAATCGTCGCAGGAGCCTCGTCTCGCAATCCAAATGCGGGTTTGCGGCGGCTTCGCTTCCTGCTCGTCTGGCCGCTTCTCACGACGCTACGGAGGAAGTGGCGGACGAACCTCGCCTGGCGCCTCGGCATCTCCAACCTGCTCACCGTTTTTCTTGCGGCTACGACGATGTTCGTGCTGCTCTGGGTCTCCGCCCTCGTCTACACATTCATGCTCGCTCCCGCGGAAACCGAGCCGGCCCAGGACGCTAAGGTCGTCGCCAACGCCCTCGCCAAATCTCCCGCCGTCAGTTCCCCGGAGGCCGCCGAACAGACCGTAAACGCCGCCCTCGCTGGACTGGTGGCGCGCACCGTCCACCTGGATGACTCGCCGTCCTTCAACCTCGCGTTCTCCCACCCCGAACGGCTGGAGCATGTCCGCTCGCTCTCAATCCTGGGGTCTGACGGCACGATTCTCTCTTCGAGTAACCCTTCTCTCATTGGCCAAAGGGCTGACGCCATCTCCGAACTCGCCCCGGTCGCCTTTGCGCGCGCCGCATCGGGCTCTACAGACCTCCGGCGCGACAGCATCCTCGAGCGGCGCGGAGAGTCAGCCGCTGTCGGCGCGTTCCCCTTTCCCTTTTTGGACGGACGGGTCGTTGTGGTCGACAAATCGGACCTTTCCAACGAGCGGGGCTTCGAACTTCTACTGTTTGCTCTCGGCCAGTTCGCTAGCACCCTCGCGTTCAGCATTCTGCTCATCTCGCTCCCGGCAGCGGCGGTGGCGGCGTTCATCGCCATTCCGTTGGCCCGAACAGTGGTACGGCCCGTGCGCAACCTTTCAGACGCTGTAACTGGCATTGCAGAAGGCGACCTCTCCCGCCGCGCCGAAGCAAACCGCGAGGATGAAGTTGGCGCCCTCGCACGGTCGTTCAACACCATGGCGGCGGACCTTCAGCAGACGATCGGCCTTGAAGCTTCCGAACGGAGCCGCGCCGAAGAACGCACGCGCGAACTTGCCACACTCCTCGAAGTTTCCGCGGATGTCGCGTCATCCCTCGAGCTTTCGCAACTCTTCGGAACAATCCTGGACCAGGTGAAAAACACCGTCGACTACGCGGCTGCCTCGATACTTGGCTACGAAAACGGTGAATTTGTATTGCTCGAATCCCGCGGGCCCACAGCAGAACTGCTGAGGTCAGGCGGGGCGTCCGCCCGCTTCATCCTCGCTGATTTCGGGCCAATCAAGGACATGCTGCTCCGCCACGAACCGGTCCTCATCCCCGACATTCAGGCCGAGGACGAACTGGCGAAGGCCTACTGGAAGGGCGTCGGCCAGGAACGCGCCCAGATCTTTAACCGCGCCCGCGCCTGGCTGGCCGTGCCTTTGGTTCTGAACGGGCGTCTCACCGGTTTGCTCGCACTCTCTTCCACCGTCCCTGGCTTTTTCAGACAGCGCGACGCCGACTTTGCAATGACAATCGGCAACCAGGCTGCCGTCGCCATGGAAAACGCCCGACTCTTCGCAGAAGCCGAACGCCGCGCTCGCGAGATGGAGGCGCTCTCTCGCGCGGCGGCGGTCCTCAGTTTGGAGCACACCATGGCCGGCACGCTCAACACCCTCGCCTCCTGCATCGTTGAGTCAACGGGTGCTGTGGCCTGCTCCGTCACGCTACTCGACCGTCAAAACCTCGCTGTCGTCACCGGTGAGGCGGGTCTGGCTCCCGGCCTCGTCGACGGAATCAATCAGGCGATTCGCGATGGCGCGCCTACCCCCACGAAGGGGGTCCTCGAAACGCAGATGCCGCGCCTGATTACCGGGGCCCGCGCCGCCACGCTTCTCAGACCCGAATACGCCCGGATCCACGCCCAGGTGGCGGCGGCCAACTGGCAGCACTTGCTCATCGTCCCCATGCTCGCCGGACCCCGCGCGATCGGCACCGTTGAGGCCTACTACGCCGAGGGCGTCGTGCCCGATGGCCGCGAACAGGCGCTGATCATCGCCATGAGTGCTCAGGCTGCCGTCGCGGTTGACAACGTCAGACTTTTTAGCGACGCGGAACTTCGCGCCAAGGAGATGGAGACGCTTTCGCGCATCGCTGCCACCGTCAACTTCGACCAGCCACTTGGCACCATTCTCGATCGCATCGCAGAGCGAGTGGTTTCGTCCACGCGCGCCCGCGCTTGCTCCATCGGTCTGGTCAGTGAAGAGACTCGTTTTACTGCCGTGGGCAGTTGGGGCTTGCCCGAAGGATTTATGGAGATGCTCGCGGCGAGTGTGGCCGCCGGTACCCAGACCGTTGGAATGCGCTCGTTCCAGTCCGGCAAACGAATCGTCGCCACCCACCTCAAGGAGACCACCCCACGGACGCAAGAATTCGCCTCCATGCGCCGCTTCGTCGATGACGCTGAGTGGGATTCCGTGGTGGCGCTGCCGCTCTCCTACCGCGGCCGTCCACTCGGCGCCGTGCAACTCTACTACGTGACGAACGAAGAGCCCGATAGCCACGAGTTGACCTTCGTCACCGCCTTGGCGGACCAGACCGCTGTCGCCCTCGAAAACGCCCGCCTCTTCGCGCAAACAGAAAGGCGCGTGCGCGAACTGGAAGCGATCGCCGAAATCAGCAACAACTTCACCTTCGCCCAGACCATCGACGAAATGATGGTCTCCCTGGCCCAACAAGTGGTCGGCGCAAGCAGTGCGATGGGCTGTACCGTCACGCTCGTCGATGACGACGATCCCGACCAGCCGGTCCGCACGCCAGCCGCGTTCGGGTTCCCTGATGGGTTCTGGGGCGCCATGGAGTCAGCCCGCCTCGCCGGCGCACCTTCCGCGGCGATCGAGGCCCTTGGTCAGCGCAAGACTCGCCTCTTTCACAACGTCCGCACGCGGCAGATGGCCGATCCACAATATTCCGCGGCTCGCGAGCTTGCGAAAGACGCTGCGTGGGACACGTTACTTGCCGTCCCGGTCGTCTACCGAGGCGTGGGTCTCGGGCTGTTGACCGCAGCCTACGCGGCTGACCAGGACCCCGACGCGGATGAGATTTCGTTCCTCGAAGCGATCTCCGACCAGGCGGCAATCGCCATCGAAAACTCCCGTTTGTTTCAGGGCGCCTCGTCCCTTGCGGCCCTCCAGGAACGTCAGCGGCTCGCTCGTGAACTGCACGATTCAGTGTCCCAGGCGCTCTACGGCATCGCCCTCGGCGCGCGCACCGCTCGTCGCCGCCTGGAGAGCGACCCGGAGCGCGTTGCCGAGCCGCTGGACTACGTTCTTTCGCTAGCTGAGGCGGGCCTGACAGAGATGCGCGCCTTGATCTTCGAACTTCGCCCGGAGTCGCTCGCTGAAGAGGGGCTCGTCGCGGCGATCAGCCGCCAGGCGGCTGCCATGCGAGCGCGCTACGGCATCGATGTGACTGCCGACCTCGGTAATGAGCCTGAACTGGAATTGCGAGTGAAGGAGACTCTCTACCGGATCGCGCAGGAGGCGCTTCACAACACGGTCAAGCACGCAGCCGCCAGCCACGTCGTTGTCACGCTCGCCCAACACGATGGCCGTGTAACGCTCGAACTGAGCGACGATGGCGCAGGCTTCGATCCCTCGGCCGACTTTCCCGGCCATCTTGGCCTGCGTTCCATGCGCGAGCGCGTTGCCTCCATTGGCGGCGAAGTAACAGTCGCCAGCCACAGCGGCGAAGGGACGTTGGTTAACGCCTGGGTTCCAGCAACGCGATAGCCCACGCGGCGCTCTGCTAAGCTCGATCCGTGGACTTTCTCCAGGTTGATCGCCAGCCAGACCTTCATGACCCCGTGGCCGTCGTTGCCTTCGCCGGCTGGAACGATGCCGCTTCCGCAGCAACCAATGCCGCACGCTTTGTCGTTCGGCGGCTGGGCGCCCGCAAGTTCGCGACCATCGATCCGGAGCCATTCATCGACTTCCGCGAGACTCGCCCAACCGTCCGTGTCAACAATCGCGAGGAGCGCGAGATTAGCTGGCCGGCCAACGATTTCTTCTACGCGCGCAACCCAAACGGCCCGCACGATATCGTGGTCGCCGTCGGCATCGAGCCGAACCTCCGCTGGCGCACCTTCGCTGACGCCTACGCAAAGCTCTTCCGAGACATGAACGTCAAGCTCGCGGTCTCGCTCGGTGCGTTGATGGCCGACGTCCCCCACACCCGCGATGTGCGCGTCACTGGTAGCGCGTTCGACGTCGCAGTCGCCAAGGACCTTGACTTGAGCGTCTCCAACTACGAGGGCCCGACGGGCATCGTTGGCATCCTTCACCAGACCCTGCGCGAGCAGGAACTGGCCGCCGCCAGCCTATGGGCGAATGTGCCTCACTACATAACAACGTCGCAGAATCCTCCTGCAACCATCGCCCTGCTCAGGCGCCTCCAGAAGATCCTTGAAGTTGAGTTTGATTACAGCGATCTCGAAGCCGCCGGGACCCGTTTCGTCGAAGAGATCAACACCGCCATTTCTGGCAACAATGATGTGCTCGCGTACGTGCACCGTCTGGAAACGGCCATGGACTCAGGCGAAGAGAACCCCAGCGACGAAGGCACGCCGCTTCCTCCTGGCGAGG
>JBBQGT010000016.1:0-33195 GCA_038323265.1 Tepidiformales bacterium | reverse complement strand
GGCAGTCCACTTTCGCGAACCCCGCCATGCTCTCACCCCCACCCGTCCACAGGGGCAGCTCCATCCACGGCGCAATCCCCATCTCTGCGACGAATTCCTCAGGCACCCAGACGGGCTGCGCGTCGCTTCCACTCACCGTCCGGCAGGTTTCGATTACCTCGCCGAGCGTCAGCGGCGCCGCCGGCCCCGTAGCGTTGAATACACCTGTCGACGTCGCTTCGATCATTCGCACCGTCCACTCCGCAAGGTCGCGCACGTCGATGATCTGCGTCTCGACCAGCGGACCCACGGGCGCCAATACTTCCCCGCCGCGCTCCACCCGGGCTGGCCAGAAAGTGAACCGATCCGTGGGATCATGCGGCCCCACAATCAGTCCCGGCCGAATCACGAGGACCTTCCCCGGCATCGCTGCTTCGGCTGCCGCTTCGCAAAGCGCCTTCAACGGTCCATACGCGTCTCCAGTTGCGTCTTCGCTCGAAGGGTCTTCCAGCCTGCCCACCGGCGCGGATTCGTCCATCCCTGGCCGGCGGAAGTCCGCGAATACGGAAATCGTTGAGATGAACGTGTAATGCTGGACGCTCGGCGCCAGGAACTCCGCCGAACTGCGCACCACGCGCGGCACGTAGCCCGCGGTGTCGACCACCGCATCCCACGTCCTCCCGCTAAGCGCGCTCAGGTCTTTTGCGCGGTCCCCGTGGATCTCTTCTACATCAGGAAAGAGCCCCGGATTCGTCTGACCGCGGTTGAACATGGTCACTTCGTGCCCGGCAGCGACCGCCGCTTCCACCAGCGCGCGGCCCAGGAACACGGTCCCGCCAAGAATGAGCAGTTTCAGCGATTCGCTCCCGGCGGCAGTTTTTCGGCAGCCGCGAGAGCGAGTCTACCCGCTCGATCCGCGCGCTGTCCTAGTCCTCGTGGTCGGCGGATCCGACGCGCACTTGAGTCTCAAGCTCCACCACGAGCGTCGCCCTTTCGGTGTCGATTGCATTGATAGAAACCCTGGCCACTCCGTCCAATGCCGAGAGACGCTCTTGGAAATCCAGCAACTCCCCGAACCCTGGCCCTCGTACGTCTACATGGACCCTGCGTGATCGCCCTACACTGGAGTCTGGTTCGTCGATAGCAGTCTCTTCCGCACGCGGCGTTTCGTGCGAAACCGGCGCCGCGGGAGGCTCAGTCACGCTGCGCTGACCCTTAAAGGAGCCCTGCGCGAGCGTCTCGAGGCCGCTAATTAGGGCCGTGATGCGCGCCGCTGCCACCACATAGTCGTCGTGCAGTTTGAGCAGAGGCGCCGTGAGCACGTCGCTCAGTTGTGCGCTCAACGCTTGTGCTTCGCGAGGCTCCGGCGCAGTCCGCGCGGCCAGTGCCTGCTCGTTTAGCCGGTCTTCCAACTCGCCGAGCCGGTCCAGGAGCTGTTCGTAGTCGCCTCGCAGCATGTCGTAGCGACGACGAAGTTGGCGCACGGCGGCATCGCCCGCGGCCGACTCTCGCAGCCGCGCCAGGATCGGATCGTCGCCCTCTGGTCCGTCCGTTGTCATCATTCTCCCCTGCGAGAGGTTCCGGGGAGATTCGGGAGAATCTTGATCCGCCACCATCGCATCTGTCGCTCGGCGCACCATAAGTGCGCCACCGTGCAGACGATACCGGAAACTCCGCATCGTGAAAGACGCAGGGTTTTACTCCGGTAACCCGGCTTTCGCCGTTACGAAGGAGCGGGAATTCGCGTCCCAGGTACTCCCCTTGGCCGATGCGTACAAACGCTGCGGCCGCAGGCCTCGCTTTGCTGTATATCGGCCGAATCACCCAAACCTGAAGTCGGTTCGGAGTGGAGACTGTGGAGACTGGCGTGTAGTTCAGAACCCAGCCAGGCGGGCCGCTACTCCCTGCCGCCCGATGGTCAATCCCATCCATCCGGCCTATACTTCGCTCTACCCTAACGGCCTCTTGCGACGGCTGTTTCTCCCCGTCCCGGAGTCGTCACAGAATGCCAATCACTTCCAAGCGCGAGTGGCTGCAGGGCCCCTACGAAAAAGCCGTCTCGAAATCTCCCGAGCGCAGCCGCGTTTTCGAAACCACCGGCAAAATGCCGCTTGAAGCCGTGTACACGGCCGATGACCTCAACGGCTTTGAACCCTCCCGCGACCTTGGCTTCCCAGGCGACTACCCCTTCACCCGCGGCATCCAGCCCACCATGTATCGCGGCCGCTTCTGGACCATGCGCCAGTACGCTGGCTTCGGCGACGCCGAGGAATCGAACCAGCGGTACCGCTACCTTCTCGACCAGGGCCAGACTGGCCTCTCGATCGCTTTCGATCTCCCTACTCAGATCGGCTACGACTCGGACGACCCGATGGCCGCCGGTGAAGTCGGCAAGGTCGGAGTGGCCATCGATTCCATCGAAGACATGCAGACGCTCTTCAACGGCATCCCGCTGGACAAAGTCACCACCTCGATGACGATCAACTCCACCGCCGCCATCCTCTTGGCCCTCTACGTCGCCGTGGGCAAGCAGCAGGGCGTCACTCCAGACAAGCTCGGCGGCACCGTCCAGAACGACATCCTCAAGGAATACGTTGCTCGCGGAACCTACATCTACCCGCCCAAGCCCAGCATGCGACTGATCACGGACATCTTTTCGTATTGCAAAGAGAACGTACCCCAGTGGAACACCATCTCGATCTCCGGTTACCACATGCGCGAAGCGGGCTGCACCGCGGCACAGGAGATCGCCTTCACGCTCGCCGATGGCATCGAATATGCCAACACGGCCCTCAAAGCGGGCCTCGATGTCGATGACTTCGCCGGTCGCTTGAGCTTCTTCTTCGCCTGCCATAACAACTTTCTCGAAGAGGTCGCCAAGTTCCGCGCCGCCCGCCGCCTCTGGGCGAAGATCATGAAGGAGCGCTTCGAGGCGAAGAGCGCGCGCTCCCAGATGATGCGCTTCCACACCCAGACAGGCGGTGCAACACTCACCGCCCAGCAGCCGGAAATCAATATCGTCCGCACGGCCGTCCAGGCCCTCGCCGCCGTCCTCGGCGGCACCCAGTCGCTGCACACCAACTCAATGGACGAAGCGCTCTCCCTACCCACCGAAAAGGCCGTCCAGATCGCCCTCCGCACCCAGCAACTCCTCGCCTACGAAAACGGCGTCGGCGATGTCGCCGACCCGCTCGGTGGCAGCTACTTCCTGGAAGACCTGACCAACCGCCTTGAAGCCGAGGCGATGGATTACATCAAGACGATCGACGGTCTTGGGGGCGCCCTCGCGGGCATCGAGCAAGGCTTCCAGCAGCGCGAAATCCAGGAATCGGCCTACCGCTATCAGCGCCAGGTAGAAGAAAAAGAACGCATCATCGTCGGCGTCAACGACTTCATCAGCTCCGACGAAACCAAGCCCGAGATCATGCGTTCCAACCCGCGCATAGGCCAACAGCAACGCGACAAGCTCGCCAAACTCCGCGCCAACCGCGACAGCGCCGCGGTGGAAAACCTCCTTGCCCGCCTCGAACGCTTCGCCAACGGCACTGAGAATCTGCTGCCGGTGATGGTCGAGTGCGTCGAGAACAAGGCCACGCTCGGCGAGATCAGTCACCGCCTCCGCAAGGTCTGGGGCGAACAGCGCGAGACGGTCGTGATTTAATGACTGAAGACGACTCCCGCACGCTCGCCGATGAACGCCGCCGCCTCCTTGGCCGCCTCGAGCTCGAACGCAAGCAACTCCTTCGCAACATCGAATACTGTCGCATTCGCGATATCGAACGGCCGTTCATCGCCGAATGGTCACTGAAGGACATCGTCGGTCACCTCGCCTCTTGGGAGGCCGAGGTTGTCACCGCCCTGCGCGAACTGCGCGAAGGCAAGCGCCCCGGTCTGCTCAGTTTTGATTCCGCGACAATCGACGACTGGAATCATGATCACGTCGAACGCAAGCGCGACCTGGATTTCTCCAGCGTCTTGCAGCAGCTCCGCAACGGCCGTCTTCGCCTCCTCGAAGAAATCGCCAACGTGACCGACGAGGAATTGACCTCTGACGGCACCGTTTCGAACCGGCTCATCCTATCGGTCATCGACCACGAGCGGGCCCACTGGCACGAAATCGCTGCCAAGCTCGCTGGCATGGCTGGCGCCCGTCCCAGCGGCCCGCAGTCCGTTCCCGAAGAAGTCACGTCCCCCGGCGACCATTAGCCGTTTGCAGTCCCGGTTGGGAACCTGCACCACATCACACGGAGGGCCCATGCTCAAGAAAATCCACCACGTCGGCGTTGTCGTTCAGAGCGCCGATGAGGCAATGAAGTTCTACCGCGACGCGCTCGGCCTGGAAGTTACCGAGGACCGCATCATCGAGGACCAGGGCGTCCGAGGCGTGCTCCTCAAAATCGGCAACTCCGAAATCGAGCTGCTTGAGCCCACGAGCGACGATACCGGCGTGGCCAAGTTCCTCGCCTCCCGCGGCGAGGGCATGCATCACATCTGCTTCGAGTCCGACGACGTGGACGCCGAACTCGAAGGCGCGCGCGCCCGCGGCATCCAGTTGATCGATGAGAAGCCGCGCCTGGGCCTCGCAGGTATGATCTGCTTCCTCCACCCGAAGGCGAACCATGGCGTCCTCGTTGAGTTCGCTACGCCCCTTTCGGAAGGCCACGGCGCCTCCTCATGACCATCGGCGCCACGCATATCGACCACATTGTCATCTCCTCAAACGACAGCGCCGCCACCGCGAAGCAGTTCTCCGAATCGCTGGGAATCGAGATCAAGCGTGCAATGGTCCGTCCCGGCACTGGCGCTCACCTCGAATTCGCCAAGCTCCAGGAAGTTATCCTCGAGTTCGCCGGACCCGGCGAGGTGAAGCCTTACGACGAAGTCAAAGCGAAGCTCAGCGGCATTGTCCTCGCCGTGGATGACATCCACGCCACTATCGCGGCGATTCGCGCCGCCGGTTTCTCGGTCGGCGATCCCCATCCGGCGGTTCAGCCTGGCGCGCTCTTCACTGGCATGAAGGGCGGTACCAACGGCGTGCCATTCGGATTCATCCAGTACAACGCCCTCCCGATGGGCGAGCCGAAGGCATGAAAGTTAAGCGCATCGACCACGTCGGCATTGTCGTCAAAGACCTGGATGCCGCCCTCGCCACATTCGAACGCAACTTCGACCTCAACGCCGACCCGGCGCGCGGCGGCGAAGTGCCAACCTTCGCAATCAAAAACGCCTTCGTACCAATCGGCGGTACGGACCTCGAGTTCTTTTCGCCCACCACCGAAGACGGTCCCGTTGCAAAGTTCGTCCACGAGCGCGGCGAAGGCCTTTACATGATGTCCATCGAAGTCGATGACCTCACGGGCGCCATCGAACATCTTCGCGGCCTCGGGGCGCGCGTCGGGGACCCCATCAACGGGCTCGCCTTCGTCTCCATGAAGGCAACCCACGGCGTTAATCTTCAACTCGTCCAGCGCGGCTAGCCCGTTTCGGCAAAAGGTATACTTAACGCATGGTGCTTGCAGACCGCCTCTACACCGTCGAAGACCTCCTGATCATGGAGGACGGCGACGCTTATGAACTTGACGACGGTGTCTTGAGAGAGGTGCCGAAGGGCGCGGAATCTGAAGAAGTTGCTTTTGAGCTACTCGCAGAACTGAGGAATTTCCTCAAGGGCCAAAACCTCGGCCGCGTGCTTCCTCCGAATGTCGGCTTACAGATGTTCGTCGATCGTCCGAGGCGTCTCCCCCGTCCAGACGGTGGCTTCATCAAGGCTGGCAGGCTTCCCGGCAACCGGTTTCCCAAAGGATTCCTGAAGATAGCACCCGACATGGTCTTCGAGTCGATCTCTCCCAACGAGCTCGCTGGCTACACGATGCAGAAGATCGAAGATTATCTGTCGGCGGGGGTACGCCTGGTCTGGGTCCTCTACCCGGAAACCAGGATCGCAACCGTTTACCGTCTTGATGGCACTTCCTCTGTGGTTCCCGCTGGTGGCGCACTCGACGGCGAAGACGTCATCCCCGGGTTCCGCTGCGAACTCGAAACCATCATGCCTGCTCCAGAGCAGTCCTAGCACCCACATTCGCCCCGAGTTGCGCTCTGGAGCGCCACACCGTACTGATCTGAGTTACACATGACTGCTCCCACCGCCACCAAGATCCGCGTCCTCATCGCTAAGCCCGGTCTCGATGGCCACGACCGCGGCGCCAAGGTCGTCGCCCGCGCCTTGCGCGATGGCGGCTGCGAAGTCATCTACACCGGCATCCGCCAGACCCCAGAGATGATCGCCGAAGCCGCCCTCCAGGAAGACGTGGACGTGGTGGGGCTCAGCATTCTCTCTGGCGCACACCTCGAGCTCTTCCCGCGCGTAGTGGCGGAGCTCAAAAAGCGCGGCGTCGATGACGTCCTCCTCTTCTGCGGCGGCATCATCCCTGATGAAGACACAAAGCCTCTCGAAGACCTCGGCTTTAGCGCCATCTTTCGTCCCGGCACGAACACCCAGGACATCGTGAAGTTCGTCTACGCCCACGTAACGAAGTAGCGTGGACGACCTTGTCAAGCGCTTCCTCAACGGCGAGCGGCGCGCCCTTGCGCGCATCATCAGCCGCGTAGAGAACGGCACTCCCGAAGGCCGCGACTACCTTCGAACGCTTTTCCCTCACTCCGGCAGAACGCACATCATTGGCGTCACCGGCGGCGCGGGCTCCGGGAAAAGCACCCTTACGGGCGCCCTCGCCGGCGAATACCGCAAGCGCGGCAAAACCGTCGGCATAGTCGCCGTCGACCCTTCTAGCCCTTTCACTCACGGAGCGATCCTGGGCGACCGCATCCGCATGCAGGAGCACGCCCTGGACCCTGGCGTCTACGTCCGCAGCATGGCCGGGCGCGGCGCACTCGGCGGCCTCGCTCCAACTATCGATGACGTTGTCTCGATCATGGACGCCTTCGGCTTCGATTACGTCGTCATCGAAACAGTCGGCGCGGGTCAGGACGAAGTGGAAATTGCTGGCACCGCCCTTACCACCATCCTCGTCAACAACCCTGGTACCGGCGACGACATCCAGGCGCTGAAGGCGGGCATCATCGAAATCGCAGACATCCTCGTTGTCAACAAAGCTGACCATCCCGGGGCGGATGTACTCGTCAGCCAGCTCCAGGCCCTGCTCTCGCTCGCTCCAAAGGGCTCCCGCCGCCCGCCAATCCTCAAGACCACCGCGATCAAGAACGAAGGCATGGAAGCGTTGGCGGATGCTATTGACGCGCACCGAGTCGAACTCGAAACGACCGGCAAGCTCGAGGAGCACCGTGCCGAGGATGCCCGCCACCAGGTGCTTTCCATCACTCGATCGATCCTCCTCGAACGCATCCGGGCCGCCACCTCTGAATCGGACCTCGCCGCGCTCGTCCAACGTGTAGCTGCCCGCGAACTGGACCCTCACAGCGCTGCCGACGAGCTTGCGGCCGCAGTAGCCGCGCAAAGCTAGCCGGGAGACGGTTGGCGGAAAGACCCCTTGGGCTCGCCTTTAGACCTCAACGCCGCGGGCTATCGTCGTTTGCGACCTAGAAGCTCAGGTCTAAGCTGATATCCAGTGCGCGCGCGCTGTGCGTCAACGCCCCCACAGAGATAGCGTCAACCCCCGTCTGGGCAATCGCCCTCACGGTGTCCAACTTCACGCCCCCGCTCGCCTCAAGCTTCGCTCGTCCAGCTGTGACCCTCACCGCTTCGGCCATGTCCGCCAGCGGCATATTGTCCAGCAACACCCATTCCGGATTCCCTACCAGCGCCGCTTCCAGATCCGCAAGGTCATCGACCTCCACCTCCACGGCGATCCCCGGTGTGCGTGCTCGAATGTCCGCGACACCCTGCGCCAACGTCCGCTCGAAGTCCGCCAGCGCCTCCCGGTGGTTGTCCTTGATCATCGCCATCACTGCCAGGTCGCGACGGTGGTTCGTCCCGCCGCCGCAGCGCACGGCGTACTTTTCGAAGTCGCGCAAGCCGGGCGTCGTCTTTCGCGTATCCAGGATCACGGCCCGCGTGCCCGCCACCGCATCCACGAACTGCCGAGTCAGCGTCGCCGTCCCAGAGAGCCGCTGAAGAAAATTCAGCGCCACCCGCTCCGCTTGCAACAGCGCACGCACGGGCCCCTCAACCGTGGCAAA
This sequence comes from Tepidiformales bacterium, assembly GCA_038323265.1. Lineage (GTDB taxonomy): Bacteria > Chloroflexota > Dehalococcoidia > Tepidiformales > Tepidiformaceae > PNKC01. Next base: position 25,059 of record JBBQGT010000016.1, on the reverse strand, counting down.
TTTCGCCCCGAGGTCGACATGGTCGCCATCCGAAGCGCGAGCCGCCACCTGAACGGACCCATCGATCTGCCTAAACGCCTCCGCCGCCACATCGAGCCCCGCCAGCACGCCTGGCTCTTTCGCGAGGAGCACCGCTCTCCCCTGCAAATGCGCCGGCACGGTAGCGAGCGTCGTTACATCCTCAGCGGCCCGGTCTTCTTCGAGCGCCGCGGCAACAATGCGCGAGACCAACGCCTTGTCCAGCGCCTCAGTTCGCACGACGGAACACCTGCCTGCGGAGCCAGTTCGCATCGTCCATCTGAGGGTAGTCGCTGCGAAAGTGGGCGCCCCGACTCTCCGTCCGGCTCTCCGCCGCGCAAAGCATCAGCCTCGCCAGAGTCGCCATTTGGCGCTCTTCGAATCGCTCTCGTTCGCGCGGCATCGTCGTCGAAACCGGCCACGATTCCGCCTCTCCCAGCCCGGCGGCCAACGTAGCCGCACTTCGCTCGATCCCCGCGCTGGCCCACATCATACGCTGCACCGATGCGTGGTCCGGCGCCGCCCGCTCAACAATTTCGAGCGCCGGCGTGTTGGTCATCGGTGCCGCGAAGCCACCGTCGCCGCTCTCCATCTGTTCCACAACACGCTTCCCGAATACCACCGTTTCCATCAACGAGTTGCTGGCCAGGCGGTTCGCCCCATGGACGCCCGTGCAAGCTACCTCACCGCAGGCGTAGAGCCCGGCGATCGTTGTCCGCCCATGCACATCGGTGCGTACGCCGCCCATCAAGTAGTGCGCGGCTGGAGACACCGGGATTGGGTCGGTCCGTATGTCGATCCCCACGCCCATGCAAAAGGCGTGGATTCCCGGAAAGCGCGCCGCCAGGTCCACCGAGGTCAACCCCCGGCAATCCAGCAGCACGTGGTCCGCGCCCTCATTGCGCATCTCCGCCACGATCGCCCTCGCCACCACGTCACGAGGAGCGAGGTCCTCGAGCGGGTGGTACCGCCGCATGAACGCCTCGCCCGCAAGGTTCCTCAGCACCGCGCCTTCGCCCCGCACAGCCTCTGAAATCAGAAATGGCGGCGCCCCGTCCAGCCGCAGTGCAGTCGGATGAAACTGGTAGAACTCGATATCCGCGATCTCCGCCCCAGCTTCGAATGCCAGGGAAATGCCGTCTCCCGTGGCTACCTCGGGGTTGGTGGTGTGCGAAAACAGCCGTCCTGCGCCACCTGTCGCCAGCACAATGCACTTCGCCTCGTACGTCTCGTCCGCGCCCGTCTGCAGGTTCAAAGCCCTCACGCCGGCCATTCGTCCGCGGTCCAGCAGCAGCTCGGTGGCCAGTGTGTAGTCCAGCACAGTGATCGCTGGGTCAGCGGCTGCTGCGGTCAACGCGGTTTCGATCTCCGCACCCGTCCGGTCACCACCTGCGTGGAGGATGCGCGAATGGCTATGCGCGGCTTCGCGTCCCAGCGCCACTTCGCTCCCCAGCGAATCAAACGCCACGCCATACCGAACAAGGTCTGCGATCCGCGCCGGGGCCTCCGCGCAGAGCACCCGCGCAGCTTCCCGGTCCACGAGCCCAGCCCCAGCGGTGATCGTGTCAGCCAGGTGCTGTTGGGGCGTGTCTAGCGGCCCAATCGCTGCCGCAATCCCGCCCTGCGCCCACTTCGTGTTGCAGTCATCGATGCTGCCCTTAGTCAGCACCAGCACAGGCCCTAGTCGCCGAGCTTCCAGAGCCACAAACAGTCCCGAGATGCCGCTTCCGATCACTACCGCCGCGTAGCGAGTCCCGTCGCCGCGCTCCCTCGCCGATTTGCGGGCCGGTTCGGCAAGGGGAGATGCGTCAGTCACGGGACTTAGTGTAATACGGACACTTACTCGCTCGCCAGCATGGGCGCATGACTCCGTCGCGCGCTAAACTTTGGCTGCGGCGCTGCGTCGCGCCACTACCCGACCGGAGTGAGTCTTGGCCATCATCCCTATTCGTCGCGCGGGCGACCCTGTCCTGCGCGAGAAAGCGCGTCGCGTCCGCACGATCGATAGCAGCATCCATAAGCTGATCGAAGACATGTGGGAGACGATGTACGACGCACCCGGGGTGGGCCTGGCCGCACCGCAGATCGGTGTCAGCCTCCGCGTCGTCGTCATCGACGTGAACGACGAAAAGCCGATCGCCCTCATCAACCCCGAGATCGTCAAGCGCTCAGGCGAGCGGCAGGTGGACGAAGGCTGCCTCTCTGTGCCCGGCTTTCGGGGCGAAATCATCCGCTCCCTAAAAGTGGTCGCCCAGGGCCTCGATCCCGCGACCGGCAAGCTCATTCGCGTCCGTTCCGACAACGACCTCCTTGCCGAAGCGCTCGAACACGAGATCGACCACGTGAACGGCATCCTCTACGTCGACTACTTGGCGAGCCCGGACGCCCTCATCCCCCTTCACGATGCGCCAGAGGTTCGCGGATAACCCCTCACTCAGCCAACAAGGGGCAGCGGCCCCGTCGCAGGAGCACGCATGTTCATCGAAGAGATAGCCGCTCGAGAGATCCTCGATTCTCGCGGCAACCCCACTGTCCACGTCACCGTTCTCCTTGATGACGGCTTCATAGGCACCGCGGCCGTGCCTTCCGGCGCTTCGACCGGAGCCCACGAAGCTGCCGAACTGCGTGACGGCGACGCCCGCCGTTACGGTGGTAAAGGCGTCCTCAAAGCGGTCAAGAACGCCAACGGCGAAATCGCCAAAGCGCTCCGGGGCGTCCCAGCGTCCGACCAATTGACGGTCGACCGCATCATGTGCGAACTCGATGGCACCCCCAACAAGAGCCGGCTCGGGGCCAATGCCATCCTCGGCGTCTCCCTCGCTGCCGCCCGCGCTGCCGCCGAGTCTGCCGATATGCCGCTCTACCGCTACCTTGGTGGGCCTAACGCCCATCGACTCCCGGTGCCGATGCTGAACATCCTCAACGGCGGTAAGCATGCCCCCGACTCCACAGACTTCCAGGAGTTCATGGTGATGCCCGTCGGCGCTCCCACGTTCTCCGAGGGACTGCGTTGTGGCACGGAAATCTACCACGCCCTGAAGGCCGTCCTCCACGATTCTGGCGCGATCACCTCCGTCGGAGACGAAGGCGGCTTCGCGCCATCGCTCCCCGGCAACGAAGAGGCCGTCCAGGTCATCCTCGAAGCCGTGGAACGCGCCGGCTACAAAGCTGGCGAAGATGTCATCATCGCTCTCGACCCCGCGGCCACCGAGCTATTCGGCAATGGCCAGTACGCCCTCGCAAAGGAGAAACGCGTCCTTTCCAGCGCCCAAATGGTCGCCCACTGGGAATCGTGGGTCGAAAAATATCCGATCCGCTCGATCGAAGATGGCCTTGCCGAAGACGACTGGGAAACTTGGTCGCTCATGGTCGAAAAGCTCGGCGAACGCTGCCAGATCGTTGGCGACGACCTCCTTGTCACCAACCCCGAGCGCATACGCCGCGCCATCCAGGCCAAAGCCGCCAACAGCGTACTCGTGAAGCTCAACCAGATCGGCACACTCTCCGAAACCCTCGAAGCCGTCGATACCGCCCACCGCGCTGGCTGGACGGCGATCATCAGCCATCGTTCCGGCGAGACCGAAGACACGTTCATCGCCGACCTCGTGGTTGCCACAGGCGCTGGCCAGATCAAGACGGGCGCCCCCGCGCGTAGCGAACGCACCGCCAAGTACAACCGCCTCCTGGAGATCGAGGCCGAACTCGGCGATTCCGCGATCTACGCGGGCTGGGATTGCATCCGCCAGCTTGGCCCCCGGCCGCCTCGCGATGACGCCCCGCGGCAACGCCCCTCCGGCCGCGGCGAGCGCCGCCATCCGCGGACCCGGCACTAGGGCGCGCGGTGCCTCCTCACCCCGAAGCCCGGGCATTCGCCGACCGTTTCATGTTTGAAACGGGGATGCTTAAGCTCCTCGGCACGCAGCTGCCCGCGGGTGCACTCGAACGCCTGGTGCCAACTACAGGCTGGACCGTCCGTCACTCTCTTGGACACCTCGCAACCGCGCAGACCGCCTACGCCGACGCCCTTGAAGCCTTCGCCTCCGCCTCACCACCCGGCACCGCGCCCTCCGATGCGACAAACATGGCGGACACCCGTGCGGTCGAACTAGAGTCGCGACCGCTCCCTGCCATCCTTGCCGACTTCGACGCTTCGCTGCGCCGCCTCGTAGCGCAACTCAATCTGGTTAGTGCGGACGAACTCGACCTCGCGGTAGGCAACCTTACGCTCCGCCACTTCTCGCACGTTTCGTCCAATCACGCCGCCAGCCACGCCATCCAGATGCTTCAAGCGTTGCCAGAACTGCGCGGCGACCCCATGCTCCTCAACTGGCTGCTCTATCAGGATTTCTCGCGCGATCCCGCCGACAACGCGCTCCAGCAGCAACTCTTGGCGGAAGTCCGCGAACGCTACGCCACCGAGGACAGCGAAACAGCAGAGGAGACTGACGAATGATCCTCGCAGTCGAAGAGGTCATGAACGAACTGGATGGCCATCGCCTCCAATTCACGGTTCTTAGCCGTTGGCTCACCCCAGAGCAGCTCGAGCGGCCAGTCCCCGGCAGCACCTGGATCGTCAAGGACTTCATCTCGCACCTTGCCACCATCGATGGCCCCGTCGGCGAGATGTTCAAGACCATGCACGAGGGCGGCGACCCCGGTATACGCACGAGCGACGGCGAACGCTTCAACGTCGATACCTGGAACGATAGCAAAGTCCAGGATCGTCGCGCCCTCACCGTCGATCAGATACTTGAAGAAGCAGCGCGCGAACGGACGATTCTGCGCGGCCATCTCTCGCGCTTCACTACGGATGACCTCAAAAAGACGCTGAAGTTCCAGGGCGATGGGAAACGCCCGCCCTCGGAAATTCCACTTGCCGCCTACCTCAAAGGCTGGTGCAAACACGATGTGATGCACGCCCAAGACATGATGCGCGCCATGCCCGAGGGCATGACCCCCCGCCTCGAACACTGGTTCGATGACCCAATCGTCCGGGGTTACCAGGCGGCCATGAACCGTGAGCAATCCTGACCGCGATGCCAGCGGATGACGCCAGCCTGCCGCGAGTCTCGCCCCCTCGAGTAACGCCCGGTGCCACCCGCGCCGGCAAGCCCCCTTTGGACGCCGCGGGCTCCGCCGATTCCTACCGCCAAACTACCTTCGTCCTCGGCAGAGACTTGGACCTGCTGCTCCGCGGCTTCGCCCTCGAAGGCTCAATCGGCGAGGCGTCTGCGGATTCGAAACACCGCAGCCAGCCGGCCGCCGCCGCCATGGGCCTCTGGTCGCGCGCCTGGCTCACTCGCCTCCAGGCGATGCATGCCCTCGAATGGGGCAATTACGCTGCCGCGATGCCCCTCGTGCGCGCCGCCACGGATTACCAGGCAGGCGCGCTCTACATCCTTCGAGACAACGCAAAAGAGTGGGAAGAATGGCTGCGTGCGGGCGGCATCTCCCTCGCCCCGGACCAGCACGCCTCCGAGTTTCGTCTACACGCCTTCCGCGCCGCCGAAATCCTCGCTGCCCACGAAGTCCTCGGCCCCATCTACCAGGCCTCGATGGATTTCTCGCTCACCCACTTCGGCGCCACACTCCTGCTCGCCGGCAGCGATTCAGACCCGTCGCGCCTCCTAATAACTTTCGGTGACCGCGACTTCCATCTCGGCCTCGCGGAACTGGTCAGTGGCTGGCTACTGCTCCTCGCCGTCGCTCAACTGGAAGCCGCCCTCGAATTCGCCACGGTGTTCAACATTCCTGACGCGAGCGCAGTTACGAGCTTCTGCGCCGAAGCCCGCACCGTAGCCCTGGATCCCGCGCGCTGTCGGATCGAAATAATCGAACGGGACGGAGAGAAACGCTACCTCGTGCACAACTGGCGCCGTGCGCCCGGCGGCGCCCCGAAGCGAATCCTCCTCTGAACGCGCTCCTACCACGCTGCAATGTACGATTCCTTGTCATGCGAACCTTCTTCGTCGCTGCTCTGCTGCCGCTCGCCATCGCCTTCGCCGTAGCCTGCGGCGGCGATGACGCTCCGAAACCCTCGGCCAACGCCATCACCGACGAGGCCTACCTCAAGGAGATTTGCGCCGGCAGCTCGAAATTCTCCGAAGCGCTTCTCACCAAGACCAAGCCCGAAGAGATCAGCCAGGTGATCAAGGACTTCAGCGCCACGATGAAGGCGCTCACGCCGCCAACTGACCTGCAGGACTACAACCAGCAGTTCACCAAGTACCTCGACGACGCTGTCGCCGACCCAACCTCGCTCGTCACGCGCAACCCGCCACTCCCCAAGCAGGATGTCCGCGACCGTCTGTCGGCCAAGGAATCCACTGTCCCGGAATGCAAAGACGGCACATTCTTCAGCCGCGCTGGAACTGGTAACTAGCAGTTCCAGCGCCGCTGCCAGTACGAACGCCCGGTTATACTGGCGTCACTCAAGAAACGCCACGGACCAAGGAGTTCGCCATGCCAACCCCGTACGCCTTCTTTCAGGGCAACATTGTGCCTCTCAGCGAAGCAAAGATCGGCGTCATGACGCACGCCTTCAACTACGGCACGGCGGTCTTCGAAGGCATCCGCGGCAACTGGAACGAAGAGGCGCAGACGACCTACCTCTTTCGCCCCCGTGAGCACTTCGAACGCCTCGCCCAGAGCTCTAAGATCCTCACTCTGAACATGAACCAAACGGTTGACCGCCTCTGCGAGATCGCCATCGAACTCGTGGAGCGCAGCGGCTTCGCCGAGGACGTCTACCTGCGTCCCATGGTCTACCTCAGCAGCGAACAACTCGGCGTGCGGCTTCATAACCTGGAGAGCGACACCCTCATCTTCCTCACCCCGTTCCCGGCCTACCTCCCCGAAACGGCCCGTTGCCACACCAGCACCTGGCGGCGTGTCGATGACACCGGCATCCCTCCGCGCGCTAAAGTCACCGGCATCTACGTGAACAGCGCCCTCGCTAAAACGGAGGCGGTCCTCAATGGCTTCGACGAAGCGATCATGCTCAACGCCAACGGTCACGTCTCTGAAGGCAGCGGCGAAAATATTTTCATGATCCGCAAAGGCAAGCTCATCATGCCTGGCCCGGCTGATAACGTGCTCGAAGGCATCACCGCCGCCAGCGTCGTCGAACTCGCCAAGAATGAACTCGGTATCGAGACTGTCGAGCGCGAAATCGACCGCAGCGAACTCTACATCGCCGACGAAATCTTCATGACCGGCACCGCTGCACACCTCACCCCAATCGTCGAAGTGGATCGCCGCACCGTGGGTACCGGCCGCCCTGGGCCGATCACCAGCCAGCTCAGCAGCCTCTTTTTCGATTGCATCCGCGGCAAGAACGAGAAGTACAGCAAGTGGTCAACGCCGGCTCGCGCCCGCGTCGCCAGCTAGGACTGGTAGCCTTCCGGCCGCCGCGCGCCCTCGGCGTTATCGTAGGGGGCGCGCTGGCCGCATGGGCCTTCGTCCTCGCCTTCCTCTCGCTACGCCTCGCCCTTGATTCGAGCGTTCAGTTCCGCAGCTTCGCAGTCTTCGCTGTCACAGCTGTGCTCGTCGTGCTTGGGCTCGCCTTTGCCAACTGGACCTACGCTCTCTCCACTCTCACATACTCCATCAACCGCGACACGCTCCTCATTCGCTGGGGATTCCGGCGAGTGAGCGTCCCCATCGACACGATCCAGCGCATGATCCCGGGCCGTACGTTGGACGAAGCGAAGGTCAGCGGCCTCAACTGGTGGGGCTGTCACATCGGCCACTCCGATGTGAAGCGTGTCGGCTACACGCTCTTCTACTCCACCCACAGTTCGCCAGATGAACTGCTCTACGTGGTTACTACCGAGGAGTCCTATGCCCTCACTGTGGTGGACCAGGCGGCGTTTGCCGAGGAGATCCAGGCCCGCGCGGCTCTCGGCCCGGTCGATCACCAGGTGCAGCGCTCATCCGCATCAGGCATTGCCGCCCTCCCTTTCTGGCGTGACCGTGTCGCAGTCATCGCGGCGGCCACTGGGGCGGTCTGTTGCGCTCTCCTCGCGGGTTACGTCTATTGGCGCTATCCGGAACTGCCCAAGGTCATCCAACTCAGTTTTCCGGCCCTGGGCGGTGTCGTGCGCGTTGGCGACAAAAGTGAGCTCTTGCACGTCGTCTACCTCGGCGTCGGGATCCTCGCCGCAAACACGCTTCTCGGCATCGCTGTCCACGCTCGCGAACGCGCCGCCGGCCTCTGGCTCTTCGCCTCTAGCGGCGCCTTGCAGTTCGTCCTGCTGACAGCCTCCGTCATCGCCATCCAGAAGAGTTGACCGGTGAGCGGGCTAACCGTGCGCGATGACTGCCAATCGCCGAATGCCTTCACGAATCCCGTCTTCGCTCACGCTTGAATAGCCCATCATGAACGTCGCACGAGTCGGCGGCTCCAACGCGTAGTACGGTTCGGCGCCGTACACGCCCACGCCCATCTCCCGCGCGCGGCTGATGAATCCGTCCGAATCGACGATCTCTTCAAGCCGGACCAGCACGTGCATGCCGCTCTCCGTACCAGTGATCACCGCCCGTGATCCAAACTCCCGGTCAAAGCTCTCCAGTAGCGCTGCGCGGCGCCGTTCGTAGACCTTTCGCATGCGGCGCAAATGCCGCTCGAAGTGGCCCTCATCGATGAACAGCGCCAAGACCGCCTGGTAAAGAAGCGCTACGTGCCGGTCGGTAAGCCACTTCGCACCAGTCACTGCTGGCTGCAACCGTGGCGGCGCGACCATGTACCCCAGCCGTAGGGCCGGCAGCAGCACCTTGGAAAGCGTGCCCGTGTAAATAACCCGGCCGCTCTCATCTAGCCCCTGCAGGGCCGCTAGCGGCCGCCCTTCGTAGCGGAACTCGCTGTCGTAGTCGTCCTCGATGATCACCGCGTCGCTCGCCTCCGCCCACGCCAGCAGTTCCAACCGCCGCGAAGCGGACATAACGCAACCAAGCGGAAACTGGTGCGAAGGCGTCACGTAGGCCGCCCGTGCGTCTCGCGGCATATCCTTCACCACGATGCCCTCGTTGTCGCAGCGCACTGGCACCAGCTCCGCGCCACTGCTCTTAAACACCGCTCGCGCCCCCTGGTAGCCGGGCTCCTCCATCACCACCCGGTCGCCGGGGTCCAGCATCACGCGTGCCGCCAGGTCCAACGCCTGCTGCGACCCATTCACGATGATCACCTGGTCGGCGGTGCACCGCACTCCGCGCGAACGCTGGAGATACCTCGCGAGCGACTCGCGAAGTTGCGGCAGCCCCTCTGTCGGGCCGTAGCCCATCAACTCCGCGGGCGGATAATCCAGTACCCGCTTCGTCAGCGTTCGCCAGGCATCGATCGGAAACTCGTCGAGCGACGGTGTGCCGTAGCGGAATTCGTACGGACTCTGCTGCCTCCCGCGTTCGTACGGCACGGCGAAATCCGTCTCCACCTCCAGCACTCGGCGCCCAAAGGCAGACATCCGCTGCGAAGGCGCTGGACGCGCAGGACCTCTCGGCGAAGTTGGCTGTGGCGCCCGGAAAGCGCGGTCAGGCAGGTCTCGCGCCACAAACGTCCCCGATCCGTGCCGCGCCGTCAGATAGCCCTCGGCGATCAGCTGTTCGTAGGCCTCGAGCACGGTGTTGCGCGCCAATGAGAGGTTGCTGGCCAGCGTGCGCGTCGGCGGCAGCTTCTCCCCTGGACGAAAGCGAGCGGACAGGATGCCCCCACGGATCGCTTCCGCGAGCCGTTGATAAGCCGGCCCTTTGCCGTCCTCGGCAAGGTCGATGACAACGTCCATTGGATCAGCGTATCAACATGGATTGGCACAAGGGAAGGTACCAATTTCACGAACCCGCCATGCGCCGATGGCCGGGGTGGGCTGCATCTCCCTCCAGCTACGCTCTTCGAACGAAACGCCGATCGAGGTGCCAGGGGGATGATGGTGAGCCGGGAGGGAATCGAACCCGCAACCTAGTGATTAAGAGTCACTTGCTCTGCCAATTGAGCTACCGGCCCCACTGTCGCCAGCGTATCGAATCGGTTGCCTTCGGAAAAGCGGCCTCCACACGGTCAACGTCCACTCCGCAGCTTGACCGGTTACTGCCATTCAACCTGCCGAATACGACAGCCGCTTCCCTTATTGCCAGAGGTTAGGCAATAATGCGCCGCGACGTCGATGAGCTATTGGCGTCATCGATTGAGTCAATGCCGCGAGCCTAAGGCTTCCCGGCCAGACTTGACGATGACGTCGGGTTTCCGTTTCAATCACGCTGGGTTACAGCCGCGTTGAAGCGAAGCCCAATGGCTCGCCAGCTCAGTCCGATCGGCCGTACGCTCGGGGCAACCCGGTGAACAGCCCGCTTCGTGGGGAAGTGTCGGAATTGGCAGACGAGCATGACTTAGGATCATGTGCCGCAAGGCGTGGGAGTTCGAGTCTCCTCTTCCCCACATCACTCGAGACACCATGGGGATCGTGGCGGCCTTTGGCCGCACCCGGCCTGAACCGCCGGGAGAGAAGGGAGAAGGGATGTCGCTACTCGAGGTCAAGGACCTGCGCACGTACTTCTACACGCAGGAAGGCACCGTCAAAGCCGTTGACGGCACTTCATACGTGGTGGAAGAGGGCGAGACGCTGGGGCTGGTGGGAGAATCTGGTTGTGGCAAGAGCGTTTCCGCACTCTCCATTCTCCGCCTGATTCCCCAGCCTCCAGGCAAGATCGTCTCCGGCGAAATCATTTTCCAGGGCCGGGACATCCTCAAACTCGATGAGGACGAAATTCGCAAAATCCGCGGGAATGATATCGCCATGGTCTTTCAAGAGCCCATGACGTCCCTCAACCCCGTGCTCACCATTGGCCGCCAAATGACCGAAGCCCTCGAGCTCCATATGGACCTCCACGGCAAGGCCGCTCGCGACCGCGCAGCCGAACTGCTTGAAATGGTCGGCATCCCCGAGGCCAAAGGCCGCCTCGATGACTATCCGCACCAGTTCTCGGGCGGTATGCGGCAGCGCGTCATGATTGCCATGGCCATGAGCTGTAACCCCAAGCTCCTCCTTGCGGACGAGCCAACAACCGCCCTCGACGTCACCATTCAGGCTCAGATCCTTGAGGTCATGAGCCGTCTCAGCCGCGAATTCGGCACCGCCGTCATCATCATCACCCACAACCTCGGTGTCGTGGCCCGCTACGCGGACCGCGTAAACGTGATGTATGCCGGCAAGGTCATCGAAACCGCTTCGGCCACCGAGCTTTACGCCAACCCCAAGCACCCCTACACCGTTGGCCTGTTGAACTCGGTCCCTCGCCTGGACGAGACTCGCAAAGAGAAGTTGGTCCCCATCGAAGGCCTCCCACCAGACCTCGCCCACCTGCCGCCGGGTTGCCCCTTCTACCCGCGCTGCGCATGGCGTGTTGACGTCTGCAAGGAAGAATATCCACCATTCAAGCTCGTGGCTGAAAAGCACTACGCCGCGTGTTGGGAATCCGATCGCGTCCATCGGGAGGTGCCAGTTGGTGCAGCAAGCTAGTAAGCCCGGCCGCCAGCGAGTCGGGACGATCGGCGAAACGCTCGTCGATGTCCAGGACCTGAAGGTCTTCTTCCCCGTCTCCGCCGGCATCATCTTTCAGCGCAAAGTCGCTGACGTCCGTGCCGTCGATGGCGTCAGCTTCCAGGTCCGCCGCGGCGAGACCCTCGGTCTCGTTGGCGAGTCCGGTTGCGGCAAAAGCACCACCGGCAAGGCCGTCCTCCAACTGACCCGCCCCACTGCGGGGACGGTCAGCTTCGAAGGCACGGATCTCACAAAGATCAAGGGCGGCGAACTGCGACGCTTCCGCCGCAAAATGCAGATGATCTTCCAGGACCCGTACGCCAGCCTCAACCCGCGTATGTCCGTCGGCAGCATCATCTCCGAGCCAATCACCATCCATAAGCTCGCAAGCGGCAAAGAGAAGAAGGAGAAGGTCCAGAACCTCCTTCAGACCGTGGGCCTCAACCCCTACTTCGCCAACCGCTTCCCGCATGAGTTCTCTGGCGGCCAGCGTCAGCGCATCGGCATCGCCCGGGCGCTCGCAGTTGAGCCAGACTTCATCGTTTGCGATGAGCCCGTCTCCGCTCTCGACGTCTCGATCCAGGCGCAGATCATCAACCTCCTTCAGGACTTGCAGGATCAGTTCAACCTGACCTACCTGTTCATCGCCCACGACCTCTCCGTCGTGCGCCACATCAGCGACCGCGTGGCTGTGATGTACCTCGGCCACATCATGGAGCTCACGGACCGGGATTCGATCTTCGAGAACCCGCTGCATCCTTACACCAAGGCGCTCATGTCCGCCGTCCCGATCCCGGACCCCGAGATCGAACGCAAGCGCGAGCGCATCATCCTTCTCGGCGACGTGCCGAGCCCTCTCCGCCCCCCCAGTGGTTGCGTCTTCCACACGCGCTGCCCGATCGCCATCGACGAATGCCGGACGCGCGTGCCCGATTGGCGCAACGTGGGCACCGCCGAAAAAGAGCACTGGGTCTGGTGCCACCGCGTGGACGCCAATCAGCACGGCAACACCGCAGCCGTCGCCGGAATGGCGCCCCCCAGCCCGGTCGCCTAGCGCCCGGCACAAAACCCATAAGTCTCAGTAGCTCGAGGAAGCCCGCCGAAAGGTGGGTTTCCTCGTGTCCCACGCTGCGCCACGGCCGCAACTCCGCTAGAGTTCGCTGACTCCAGTTGAGGTCATGCACTATGCCCAACCTGCCCGGAATGGGTAACCCGCCAACCATGCCCGCCCAGTACGCCATCCTCATCAAGCGTGTCCTCCACTATTCCGAAGCGGCCGTCGACGGCCTCACCGTCGAGCAACTCTGCGATACCCGCGGCGGCATCACCAACTCCATCGGTTGGGACGTCTGGCACGTCGTTCGCACCATCGACAACATCATCCACTTCGTCTTCGAGCGCGAGCAGCCCGTCTGGCTCCGCGACGGATTCGATAGGCAGTGGGGCCTCCCGAAAGTCGACCAGGGCACTGGCCAGGACCCCACCGACGCCTACTCCTTGACCTTTCCATCGCCCCAGGAGTTCAGCACCTACACACGCGCCGTACAAGAGGCGGTTGTCCCGCGAATCGAAGCGATGAGCATGGACTACCTGTCTGGAGGGCTCTTCATCCGCCCTTGGGGTGATATCCCACGCATGGAAGCGATCGGCCACGGACTCATCGGTCACGGCAATGGTCACCTCGGCCGCGCTTCGCTCGCTCGTGCCCTTTACGGCCTCAAGGGCCTACCGTACTAGGCTCGGCCTTCGCCCCCACGTCCAGGTTGTACAGCGCGCGTGCGTTCTCCCCCAGTAGAAGTCTGGCTCGCCGGTCGCTCAGCTTTGCCGCGTTCGACTTCACCTGCTCGAGTGCGTCCTCACTCGAATCAACGTGTGGGTAATCCGAACCCCAGAGGAACTGCGATTCTCCCAGCGAGTCCATCAGATGATCGACGTACGGCTCCCGCGGCTCCACCACGTAGAACACGTTGCGCTTCATGTACTCGCTCGGCTCCAGCTTCGTCTTCTCCGCGTAGCCGAACATTTCGTACTTTTCATCCAGCCGGTGGGCGATGTACGGTGCCCAACCGGCGCCGGCCTCAACGCACAGCAGCTTCAGCTTCGGGAACCGATCGAAAAACCCGGACATGATGAGCGATGCCATCGCCGGGATAATTTGGAACGTCGCCCCCATCCCAAAACTGTATGTCCGGCTTGGCTCCACCAGCAGCGAGTGGAAGCGCGTCGGGTTCTCGAGGATCCGGTTAAACCGCACGATCACGTGCAGACACAACGGCAGCCCGGCGTCCTCAAGCTCGTGCCACAACGGGTCGAAATTCGGGTGCGCCGGGCTTTTGCCCAATACCGGTTCGGGGGGCAGAAATATGCCCTTAAACCCCAACTTCAGACAACGCCGAAGCTCCGCAAGCGCATCACCTGGGTCATGCAGAGAGATATGCGCCATGGGGTAGATCCGGTCCGGGTGTTCGCCTACAAAATCGTGCGACCAGCGGTTGTATGCCCGGCTGTACGCGTCGGCCAGTTTCGGGTCCTCGGTATCCCACAAGATGCCGATCGTTGGGAACACCACTCCGCCATGCATTCCCTTCGCGTCGAACAGCTTGATCCGTTCAGCCGTATCGAAACTCGCTGGCGGCGCCCCTTCGAGGTAGGTCATGTACGGCAACTGGGCGCGAGGAACCCCGTTCCCCCCGAGCCCAGCCAGCCCGCCGCTCATGATGACTTGGCGATCGATGATCAGATGCTCGTCAGCCGCCAGCCGAGCCTTCAGTTCCCAGGCCATCTCCGGCATGTTCTCTTCGGCATCCCCGCGGCCAGCAACCGCCGGCTGTCCGGCCAGCGGCGTGATGCCGCGCGCCTCGCCGTCCCGCATCGGGATGCTGCGTGTAATCCGTATCGCGCGCGGACGGAACTCCGCCTCCAGGTAGCGGTCCCATAGGTCTGGCGGTTCGAGCACGTGCGAATCGCCGTCGATGATCAGGAGTTTCTCAGCGCCGCTCACATTGGTGCTCGTTGGGGAAAGCGCGTACGTGCGGAGGCCGTCCATCCGCCATCCACAACGATGGACTGCCCCGTCGCAAACGACGAGTCATCCGAGGCCAGCCAGAGTGCGGCGCCGGCAATATCTTCGGGCAGTCCGGCGCGGGGAATCGGTTGCGCGTTTGCCAGTTGCGCTCGCCAGACTTCCGGATCCATCGGCGCGGGCAATGCCGGATTCGCGTAAAGGATCGGCGTCAATATCCCGCCCGGGCAGATGCAGTTCGCGCGTACTCCTTGTGCTGCGTACTCCACCGCACAGACCCGCGTCAGCTGGATTACGCCGCCCTTCGCAGATCCGTATGCCCCTTGCCCAGGCATCCCCATCAGCCCGGAAACCGACGCCGTTGTGATGATCGACCCGTTCCCCGAGGCGATCAGATGAGGGAGCGCATGGTTCATCCCCAGCCAGACGGCCTTCAAGTCCACCGCGATGATCCGGTCGTACGTCTCCTCGCTGCACTCCAGGATCGAGCCTTCGCCGCCTCCGATGCCCGCGTTATTGTACATAATGTCGAGCTTCCCGAAGCCGTTTACAGCTGCATTCACCAGCCCTTGTACGTCTTCGGAAGCACTCACGTCCGTCGCCACAAACCTGCACTCTGGGCCAATTCCCGCAGCGACCGCTTCGCCTTTCTCCCTCTGCAAATCACCGATTACCACCCGCGCGCCCTCGGCCACGAACAGCTTCGCCGTCGCTTCGCCCATACCCGAAGCACCGCCGGTGATCACCGCAACTTTGCCATCCAGTCGATTCATGTGCCCTCGCTTCCGGGCGAGTCTACATCCGCCCACGGTGCTCGGCACTAGGCGAGTGGATTGTTGAGTAACTCCATCAACTTAGTTGCCCCGGGTCTCCCCACGGCTTACGATTGAGTCATGAGTTCCCTCTTCCGCTTCCCCGACCCTGTCAACGAAATTTCCGCACGACTCGTCGCGGCCGGGGTCGTGGTCATGACTGCCCTCTTCCTCGCCACCGGCATCGAGTGGCTGCTGCTGGTCGTCGCCTATGGCTTTCTGGCCCGCGTTCTCGCCGGCCCGAAGATCAGCCCGCTCGCTCTGTTCGTCACTCGGGTCATTGAACCCCGGCTGCCAATCGAGCCACGGCCCACCCCTGGCCCGCCCAAGCGGTTCGCCCAGGGCATCGGCGCCACGCTCTCCGTCGCCGCCGTCGTCAGCTACTTCGCGCTTGGCCTCACTCCGGTCGCCTACGTCTTCATCGCCGCCATTCTCGTCGCTGCTTCGCTCGAATCTTTCGCTGGCTTCTGCCTCGGTTGCCGGATGTTTGGCATCCTCATGCGCGTCGGCGTCATCCCCGAGAGCGTCTGCGAAGCCTGCGCCGATATTTCGCGCCGCGGGCCAGCTGTCCCACAGGCCCGCTAAAGTGCTTCGACCGCCTTCAACGGCGAAAGGCTCGGATTCGCAAGGTAGCGCACACGCGGCAGGGTGACCGTCCCTGTCGCAAAACTCGCCGAGACTGGCCACTGCGGCAACGCGTCGGCAACGGCCCACCCGGACGGTTCGAAGACTTTCGCCGTCGGTCGGCCGCGATCCGCCTTCGAGATCGCGTAATCAGCGTCCACCTGGATTAGCCGCACCACTTCCGCGCCGTCGCGCATCATCCGCGCGAGGTTCATGTTCGGCAGGTACTGGATGTCCGCCCCATTGATCGCCTCCGGCCCTTCCAGCGAGCATTCCAGCAGCAGCTTGCCCGCGTACGTGACGCGCGCCACCACCTGGTAGTGCTGCTGGTCCAGCACTACCTCCGCCTGCGTCACTGGATACCCCCACCGAGAGCGAAGTTCGGCGCAGGCCGCTTCCGAATCGCAATGCGCCTGCGCCAGAAACGCCCGCGGCCGTCCACCGGACCGGCACCCAATGCGCGCTTCCGCCAGCGTAAACGGTCCGACGCTGCTCTCCGGTACTCGGAGCACGTTGATCAAAAGCGTTGGCGGGATGGTCGGATGCAGCGCGGGCGGTAGCAGGTCGACCATGTGTGCGTCGTCGATTTCGAACATCAGCTGCAGGTGGCCCGCGCCCGGCAACTCCCACGGCTCGGTATTTGGCTCCAGCACCAACGGTGCACTGGCAGCCTGAGATGAAACATCCAAGGTCCCCACGAGCGGCACTTAAATCGCCCCCGCGCCGGCGGCCACGCGCGCCGGACCGGAAGCGAACTTCGGCATCACTTCGCTGGCGAACAGCCGCAAGCTGTCGAGCACTTCTTCCTGGGGCACGGTCTCTACCGCATTCAGCAAGAAGTTCACGCGGTCTACGCCTACCGACTCCCAATTCTTCAGCACCGAGACGATTCGTTCCGGGTCGCCGATGCACGTCCCCTCAGGTGCCCCGCCGTCCGTCCCCGGAGCACTCGCCTCGCGCCGCAGGGCCGGCAGCAAACCCAGGTTCGGGTACGAGCGGGTCGGGTATGCCTGCCGCGCCGCCAGCAACTGCTCAGCCAGGTAGTTGAACGTCCCTGCGAGCCGCAGGCCGGTCTTCACGCCAGTCTCGTTGTCCGGGTGGCAGAACAGGAAGTTCACCGTGTTCACCTGCTCGTTCACGAAGTCGCCAACCGGGTTGCAGTACTTAATCCGCCTGCGGTACTCGGCCACCTTCGTCTCCTGCTCTTTGAACCCGCCGAACGTTAGACCGAGGCTGCCCAGCCCGCGATCGGCGGCGTCGATTTCAGTCCCCGGGCTCGTCACCGCCACCCACATCGGCGGGTGCGGCTTCTGTAGCGGCTTCGGCAAAATTGCCCGCTTCGGCATGCTGAACGCCTGCCCCTCGTAGCCGAAACGTTCCTGCGTCCACATCTTCGGCAAGATCCGCACGAACTCGTCCCACGTCTTTTTCGTCTGGTCGGGGTCCACCCCAAAGCCGCCGAGCTCCGTCCACGTCGCGGACCGGCCCGTCCCAACTTCCAGCCGCCCGCCCGAGATCAGGTCCATCGTCGCTGTCCGTTCGGCGATCTTGATCGGGTTGTTGATCTCCGGCACGCACACCACAATCCCGTGGCCGATTCGGATGTTCTTCGTCTGCATCGCCGCCGCCGTCAAGAAGATCTCCGGTGCGGAGCAGTGCGAGTACTCCTCAAGGAAGTGGTGCTCCACCGCCCACACCTGGTCGAAGCCGAGTTCATCGGCCACACGCACCTGCTCCAGGCAGTTCTGATAGACCTTGTACTCGGTCTCCGCTTCCCAGGGGCGCGGGACTGAAATTTCGAAGAAGATGCCGAACTTCACGGGATGTCCTCCCACTGAGATGCGGCGACTCTATCAGATCGTCCGCGCCCCTCCCACCGGCCAGAGCTGGGCGGAAGACGGCACGGGCTTTATCCTGATCACACCGCCCCGCGCACGATGTCCTCGACCACCGCCGGGTCTGCCAGCGTGGTCACGTCGCCCACATTCTCGGGCTCGCCCTCTGCGATTTTGCGCAGGATACGCCGCATGATCTTCCCCGAACGTGTCTTCGGCAACCCCTCCACAAACTGGATCTTGTCCGGTGTGGCGATCGCACTGATGTCCGTTCGCACGGCGTCCTTCAGCTGCTTTTCCAGCTCCGGCGAAGGCGAATACCCGGCATTTAACAGCACGTAGGCGTAGATGCCCGTGCCCTTCACGTCGTGCGGATACCCGACCACTGCCGCTTCCGCGCAGGCCTCATGCCCCACCAGTGCGCCTTCGATCTCCGCCGTGCCCAGCCGGTGCCCGGCCACGTTCACCACGTCGTCCACGCGCCCCGTGATCCAGTAGTAACCGTCCTGATCGCGGTGACAGCCATCGCCTGTGAAGTAGCGGCCCCTGTACGTGCTCAGGTACGTCTGGATGAACCGTTCGTGGTCGCCGTAAATCGTGCGCATCATCCCAGGCCACGAAGTATCGAAGCAGAGCCGTCCGCTCACGTCGTTCCCCACCATCTCTCCACCCACCTCATCCACCACGCTCGGCTTCACGCCAAAGAACGGTAGCGACGCCGACCCGGGTTTCATACCGATCGCCCCTGGCAGGCCAGTGATCATGTGGCCGCCGGTCTCTGTTTGCCAGTACGTGTCCACCACGGCGCAGTTCTCTTCACCCACAACCCGGTAGTACCAGCGCCAAGCCTCCGGGTTGATCGGCTCTCCGACCGATCCCAGCACGCGCAGGCTCTTGCGGCTGTATCGCTTCACCGGCTCGTCACCGTCGCGGGCAATCGCCCGGATCGCCGTCGGCGCGGTGTACAGAACCGTGATCCCCAACCGGTCGACCATGTCCCAATATCGGCCCGCATCTGGGTACGTCGGGATCGACTCGAACATTACGCTCGTCGTCCCGTTCGCCAGCGGCCCATAGACGATGTAACTGTGGCCCGTCACCCAGCCAACGTCCGCCGCGCAGCAATAGACGTCATCCTCTTTCAGGTCGAACACGTACTGATGCGTCACCTTGGCGAATAGCAGGTAGCCCGCCTGGGTGTGCAGGACGCCTTTCGGCTTCCCGGTCGAGCCAGACGTGTAGAGGATGAACAGGGGGTCCTCTGAGTCCATTACCTCCGGTTCGCAACTTGAGCCCTGCTCCGCAAGGGCGTCGCTCCACCAGACATCCCGGCCGTCCTCCATGCTGACCGCGTTGCCGGTGTGCTTGTAGACGAATACGAACTCCACGCTGTGCCCCGCCGCGCTTAGCGCCTCGTCGACGTTCGCCTTCAGCGGCACCAGCCGACCACCGCGCTTCCCTTCGTCTTGCGTGATGATCGCTTTGCACGTCGAGTCGTCCACCCGGTCGCGAATCGACCGCGGGCTGAAGCCGCCGAAGATCACGGAGTGAATCGCCCCGATGCGCGCACAGGCCAGCATCGCCACCGCTAGTTCGGGCACCATTCCCATGTAAATTGCCACTCGATCGCCCTTGCCCACGCCTCGCTCGCGCAGGGCGTTCGCCATTCGGCACGTCTCCTCGTACGCCTGCCGGTAGGTCAGCGAGCGGTTATCGCCGGGCTCGTCGCCCTCGAGCAGCAGCGCCACTTTGTCGCCGCGAGTCGCTAGATGTCTATCGAGGCAGTTCACCGAGACGTTCAGCTTCCCACCCAGGAACCAGCCGATCTTCCCGCTCACGAGGTCCTCTTCGCAGACCGTTTTGAACGGGGCCATCCACTCCAGGTGCTCGTTCGCCATCTCCCCCCAGAAGCCGTCTCGGTCATTGATACTGCGGTCATACATTGCCTGGTATTCGGCGCGGCTCTTGATCGCGGCGCCAGCTCTTACGCGCGCTGGCGGCGGATACGATTCGTTCACCGGCAAGCCGATCTCTTTGCTCATCCGACTACCTCCAGCAACGCCCGCCAGACTTTCGGCGCGCCTCGCAATAAACGGCATTCTAGCCCAACCACGGGCGCCTCGCCGCACCTTGGTGCGCCCCGCCGGGGCCATCAACAGCCGACGCCGTTCGCGAGTAAACTGCGCCTTATGGAACTCCAACTCACCGGGAAAACGGTCCTCATAACCGGCGGAAGCGAGGGCATCGGCAAGGCCGCTGCCGCGGAATTCGCCAACGAAGGCGCGCTCGTCGCCATCTGCGCCCGCCGCGCCGACGTTCTTAAAGCCGCCGCCGCCGAAATCTGCCAGACTACCGGCGGCAAGGTCATCGCCATCCCCGCCGACGTCTCCACCCTTGAAGGCTGCAACGCCTTCGTCCAGCAGGCGGCCCAACAGCTCGGCGGCGTCGACGTCCTCGTGAACAACGCGGGTCGTTCCGCTGGCGCCCCATTTGACGCCCTCCCGGACGCCGATTGGATCCCGGACATCGACCTGAAACTGATGGCCGCCGTGCGCTGTAGCCAGGCCGCCATCCCGTTTATGAAGCTGGTCGGCGGGGGCCGCATCATCAATATCACGCACGTCGGCGGCAAGGCGCCGGGCGCCGGTACTCTCCCCAGTTCTGTTAGCCGCGCCGGCGGTATCGCCCTCACCAAAGCGATGAGCAAAGACCTCGCCAAGGACAACATTCTCGTCAACACGATCTGCGTCGGACTGATCAAAAGTGGCCAGATTGAGCGCGCCGCCCGCGGCCGCAGCCCGGATGCCACCCTCGATGAGGCCTACGCCCGCATGGGCGGCGCCATCCCCCTGGGCCGCATTGGCGAATCCCGCGAAGTGGCGGCGATGATCGCCTTTCTCGCATCCTCTGTCGGTGGCTACATCACCGGCGCCTCAATCAACATTGATGGCGGCATGGCAGCCACCGTCTAAGTCAAAAGGAGCTCTCTCACATGGAAATGCGCCCACTCGGCCGCACCGGAGTCAAAGTTAGCAGCCTCTGCCTCGGTTGCATGATGTTCGGCGGCAAGACCACCCCAGATGATTCGTACGCGATCATTGATCGAGCGATCGACGCCGGCATCAACTTCCTCGACACCGCCAACGTCTACAGCATTGGCAAGAGCGAAACCGTCACTGGCGAAGCTCTCAAGCGCAACGGCAAGCGCAACAGCACCGTCCTCGCCACCAAGGTTCATGGCGTCATGGGCTCGGGTCCCAACGAAAACGGCAACAGTCGCCGCCACATCATCGAGCAGTGCGAGCAGAGCCTTCGCCGCCTTCAGACCGATTGGATCGACCTCTACCAGATCCATCGTCCGCAATCCGACATCCCGATCGATGAAACGCTCCGGGCCATGGATGACCTCATTCGTTCGGGCAAAGTGCGCTACATCGGGACGAGCACCTACGCCGCCTGGCAGCTCGTCGAATCGTTCTGGGTTTCGAAAGAACTCGGACTCAACCGCTTCATCTGCGAGCAGCCGCCATACCACATCCTCGACCGCCGGATCGAACGAGAACTGATCCCCATGGCCCAGACCTACGGGATGGCCGTCATCCCCTGGAGCCCGCTCGCCGGCGGCATGCTCACGGGCAAGTACCAGCGCGGCGAGGACCCCCCGGAAGACTCTCGCTGGGCCTCCTACGCCACCAACCCCATGCAGCGCCGCCGCATGAACGATCGCATCTACGACGCCACCGAAGCCCTTGAGCCGATCGCCAAGGCGAAAGGCGTCTCCATGTCCCAGTTCGCCCTCGCCTGGGTCGCTGGCCAGCCGGGCGTCACCAGTCCGATCATCGGACCACGCACCATGGAGCAGCTGGAAGACAACCTCAAAGCGGCGGACGTGTCCCTCACCGATGAGGACCGCAAGGCCGTCGACCAAATCGTGCGGCCCGGCACCCACATCTCGCCCTATTACGAGGGAGACTTCGGCCCCCACCCTTTCCGCGTGTAGGCGTCGTCGCGTTTGACACGCCGCCCTTCCGACGGATAGCGTCGCCGCACAAATCCAAGCGCGCGGGCGAAGAGTGCTTCGCCTGCGTGAGGAGCGCGCCGTGCCCGAACTCACCGGCGGTGAAGCCGTCTACGAATCACTCCGCGCCCTGGGCGTTGAGCACGTATTCGGCATCGTCAGCATCCACAACATCCCGATCTATGACGCGATCTTTCGCGGCGGCGGAATAACTCCAATCTCGGTTCGACACGAGCAGGGCGCCGTGCACGCCGCCGACGGCTATGCTCGGGCCACTGGCAAGCTCGGCGTCGCGATCACCAGCACGGGCCCCGGCGCCAGCAACGGCATGACCGGCCTCTTCGAGGCGCAGTTCGCTTCCTCACCGGTGCTCATGATTACCGGCCAGGTCGAAACCGGCCTCTACGGCAAAGGCAAAGGCGTCCTCCACGAAGCCGAAAACCAAATCCCCATGCTCCGCACGGTCACCCGCGTCGCGGAGTCCATCCGCCGCCCCGAAGACGCCGGCGAAACAATCGTCCGCGTCGCCCGTCAGATTCGTACCGGCCGCCCCCAGCCTGGCGCGATCGAAGTGCCGATCGACGTCCAGTACGCGCGCGCCGAGATCGACATCCCCCACATGGAATCGTGGCCGCGCCTTACGCCGAACAAGGCCGCCCTCGCGACTGCAATCAACCTGCTAAACGACGCGCGGAAGGTGGTCATCTGGGCTGGCGGCGGCGTTGTTTCCTCCGGCGCCTCAGCAGACCTCGTGCAGCTCGCCGAGGCGCTTGGGGCGCCCGTGGTCACTACCACAAACGGGCGAGGCAGCATCCCAGAGGACCACCCGCTCGCCGTCGGCGCCTATTCGCCTCAGCCTGGCATGACCGAGGTCTTCGAATCAGCTGATGTGGTGCTTGCCATCGGCACGCGCTTCCAATCCGCTGAAACGCGCGAATTCAAGCTCAACATCCCCGGCAAGATCATCCATATCGATGCCGATGCTGGCGTCATTAACCGCAACTACCGCGCCGAAGTGGCGGTTGTCGGAGACGCTCGCCTGTCCATCGCCGCCCTTATCCGGGGCCTCCAAGGCGGGCCCAAAGACCCTGGCTTCCTCGCACGCGCCTCCGAGCTCAGCGCCTCCACTCGGCAGCAGATGCTCGCCCAGATCGGCCCGGACTTCGAAACGATCATGAACACGATGCGGGATCTCCTCCCGCGCGATGCTCTCGTCGTCCGTGATGCGACGATCCCCGCCTACCTCTGGGGCAACCGCCTCATGCCCATCCTCGAACCGCGTACGTCTCTCAATCCCACCTCCAATGCGATCGGCCCCGGCCTTCCGTTAGCGATCGGCGCCGCAATTGGCACTGGAAAAAAGACCGGCCTCATCCAGGGCGATGGTGGCTTCATGCTCAACCTCAGCGAGCTCGCAACCGCCGTTCAGTACAACGTCCCGGTCATCGTGTGCGTCTTCAACGACCACGGCTACGGCATTCTCCGCACCCTCGAGGCCCGAGCCTTCGATGGTCGACAGTTCGGCACCGAGCTCTCCACCCCCGATTTCGCCATGGTGGCGCGCGGCATGGGTCTGCATGGTGAATCCGTCGTGGGCGTCGCGCAGTTTCAGGATGCTTTTGCGCGCGCCGTTAAGGCAACAGGCCCCGTTCTGCTCGATATCGACATGTCCGCGCTGGCACCGATGCCCGGGCTTGCGCCACCGCCGCCACGCCCTGGCTAGCGCTGCGCAGGGTGGCGATACACCGCCAGCGAGATGTTGTCGGCTCCGCCGGCGTCGTTCGCCATCCGCACCAACTGCCTGGCGGTCGTCTCTAGCGCCTGCTCTAGCCCCAGGACGCGCCCGATTTCCGCCTCGGCCACCATGCGATACAGCCCGTCGGAGCACAGGAGTACCACGTCCCCCACCTCCATCGAAACGCGCGCGAGCTCTCCGACGTCAACACGTTCTTCAACGCCGACGCCGCGGGTTATCACGTTCTTGTACGGGCTGCGCTCCGCTTCGCCCTCGCTCATCAGCCCGTCCCTCACCTGTTCCGAAACCCACGAATCGTCAGTCGTCAGCTGCCGCAGCGTGCCAGCCTGCAGGGCGTACCCCCGGCTGTCGCCCACGTTCGCCACCCATGCCTCATTACCAGCGACCACGGCCACCACCACGGTAGACGCCATCTGTGGCCGCTCGGCGTCGGCCGCTGCCATCGCCAGCACGCACGCATTCGCCGTTTCAATGCCGCGTCGTAGCGCCGCTCCGGGGTCGTCCCCGTTACCGTCTCTAAAGACCGCTTGCACCGCTGCCACCGTGGCGGCGCTTGCGACCTCACCGCCAGCACTGCCTCCTACCCCGTCGGCTACCACCAGGAGAACCGCGCCGTCCGCCAGTTCCAGTGAGATGGCCTCGTCCTGGTTCGTCTTTCGCGTCCGCCCAATATCCTTCACTGCAAAATGATTCTCCGTCGCCCCGCTGGCGTCTTCGCCTACCTGGCGCTGTCGCCGGCGCGCAAACAACCGTCTCAGTCGGCTCATTGGCTGTACGTCACTTCGCACGTACCGCTACCCCGCGCGTACACCTCAACCACCTTCGAACTGCCCGAATGCGCATTGATGAACGTGTGCGTCACTTCCGTCCGGACGCCGCCCGGCTCGTTCAATGGCACCTGGTACGAAAGCGTCGGCCAGTGAAACGTCAGCAGGCCAAGGCTCGCGCCACCGTTGAAGTCGTAAATCCTCACCTGCTCTCCGTCCGAAATGAAACCATCGCTCCCGCTTACTTCTTCAATCTCTTGCGTCACAGGCAGATACGTTACATCGGGCGAACGCCCGCACGTGTTGCCCGTCAGGTTGTACGTGAACGACCACTCACCCACCGCCACCGAACGCCCCGGCTCGCCGGATACCGCGAGCGTCGCAGTGGCCGTTGGTGGGCTCGGTACACTGGTGCTCGTCGCTAGTGGTGGCGGTGCGGCCACCGTCGGTGGCGGCGTCGGCGCGCTCGTGACGCTTGCCGCCGCGGTGGTCTCGGGAGTCGCGGTCATGGTCGCGCTTGGCGCCGAAGTGCTCTTATTGGGGCTCGAGCCAACAGTGGATGGCGTCGCGCTCACGGGACTCTCGGCCGCATTGGAGTCGCAACCGCCGGAAACCAGCACAAGGCCCAACAAAGGCAGCAGGCCCCACTCGCCGAAGAATCGGCCGCGGCGCGAAA
>JBBQGT010000015.1:0-33932 GCA_038323265.1 Tepidiformales bacterium | reverse complement strand
CGCTCTACTTCGCGGAGCGGATGACGCGGGAGTGCGGTGGAGCACGCATCTGGCTGAAGCGCGAAGACCTGGCGCACACAGGGGCGCACAAGATCAACAACGCGATCGGCCAGGCGCTTCTGGCGAAGCGGCTGGAAAAGCCGCGAATCATCGCGGAAACAGGCGCCGGGCCGCATGGAGTGGCTACGGCCACCGTCTGCGCGATGATGGACCTCGAGTGCGCGGTCTACATGGGCACTGAAGACATCCAGCGCCAGTCGCTCAACGTCTTTCGCATGAAGATGCTTGGCGCCGAGCTGGTGCCGGTGGAGAGCGGAAGCAAGACGCTGAAGGACGCTATCAACGAGGCGATGCGCGACTGGGTGACGAACGTGGCCACAACGCACTACCTGATCGGCTCGGCGATTGGTCCGCACCCGTTCCCAACGATCGTGCGCGATTTCCAGTCGGTCATCGGCAAGGAGGCGCGCGTCCAGATGCTGGAGCAGGCAGGCAAGCTGCCAGACGCCGCGATCGCCTGTGTCGGAGGCGGCAGCAACGCGATCGGGCTGTTTCATCCGTTCATCGATGACCCTGTGCGCCTGATCGGCGTCGAAGCTGGCGGCGATGGCGTTGGAACAGGCAAGCACTCGGCGACGCTGGTTGCCGGGCGGCCCGGTGTGCTGCATGGCACGCGCACGTACCTTCTACAGGACGCCGCCGGGCAGATCATGGAGACGCACAGCATCTCGGCGGGCCTCGATTACCCCGGCGTTGGGCCCGAGCACTCATGGCTGAAGCAGACCGAGCGGGCCGAATACGTCGCGGTGGACGACAAGCAGGCGCTCGAAGGGTTCCAGGCGCTGACGCGATCGGAAGGCATCATCCCTGCACTGGAGCCATCGCACGCCATCTACCACGCGATGAAGGTGGCCCGCGAAATGGGCCTGGGGACGGACCTGTTGATTGGGCTCAGTGGGCGCGGCGACAAGGATATGCACACGGTGGCCGCTGCTCTCGGCGTGACGCTCTGAGCGAGGCGGCTGCCACGGAGGGCACCGCCCGCGCCTATCCGTGGGGGCCGCGACAGGTCCTCATCGGGCTGGCCATGTTCGTCGCAGTCTTCTTCTTCGTGAACGCTGCAGTGGTCATCTTCACGATCGGCCACGGCGTCCAGACGAGCGATGTGGGCGACGCCTTCGTGAAGCTGCAGCATGTGGCCGAGTACGCCGACCAGCGAATGGTGGCCGCCGCCAACTCGCTGCCGCTGCCCGAACCGCCGCAGATCCTGGCGGATCAGTACAGCCTGCGCGTGGCGCTACTCGCCACCCTCTTTTCGCAGGTGCTGCTCTTCGGCGTGGTGGGCATCGCTTCGAAGCAGGACTTCGGTGCGCTGGTCAGGGTGCTCAAGCTAAACAGATACGACTTCCTTGGCGTCTGGCGACCGGCGCTGGCGGTCATCGCGGCGTATCTGATGGTGGCCGGCTACGTGTATTTCGCACGCGCCGTGTTGCCTGGTTTCCTGGTGCCTGAGAGCACCGTGCCGACGGGCATTTCGCGCGAGAGTTCGACGTTGGCGATAGCCTTCGCGGCGACGGTGATTGGCGCGCCAATCAGCGAGGAGCTCTTCTTTCGGGGCTTCGTCTTTGCGGGGCTTTCGAGGTGGGGTTTTTGGCCAGCGGCGGCGGTTTCGGCCACGCTCTTCGCGCTCGTCCACTTCGATCCCGGAAGCGTGATCCCGTTCTTCGGCATCGGGGTAGTGATGGCCTGGCTTTTCTGGTCGCGCGGTTCGTTATGGGATAGCGTGCTGTTCCACTTCCTATTCAATTTCACCAGCTTTCTCATCCTCGCGTCGGGCTAGGTCCCAGCGCAGCCAATCGCCAACAAGGTCGTGACCAATGTCCAAGCGTCTCCGAGAAGTCTTCACCAAGGCCCGCGCTGAGGGCCGCACGCTCTTCATCCCGTACGTTACGGGCGGCTACCCGCTGCGCGAAGACACCGTGCCGATCCTCCTCGCCATGGAGGCCGGCGGCGCGGATGTGATCGAAATCGGCGTCCCGTTCACGGACCCGCTGGCCGATGGCGCGACGATCCAGCACGCCAACCACATCGCCATCGAGCACGGCATCACGCTGCACGATTGCTTCGGGTTTGTGCGCGAAGCTCGCGCGCAGGGGCTGAAGGCGCCGGTGCTTTTTATGGGCTACTACAACCCGGTGCTCGCCCTCGGCGAAGCGCGCACCGCGACGGAGTGCGCGGGCTCGGGCGGCGATGGCTTCATTATCGTGGACCTTCCGCCCGAGGAAGCCGGGGTATTCCTGGCCGCCTGCCGCGAGAACGACATGAGCTTCGTGCCGCTCGTTTCGCCGACCACCGGCGAAGACCGCGTGGCGAAGCTGGCGGCGGTCGCTGACGCGTTCATCTATTGCGTCAGCGTCACCGGCACGACGGGCCGCGGAAATGTCTCACCCGAAGCGTTGCCAGACTTCCTCGCGCGCGTACGCCGCCACACGGATCTGTCGCTGGTGGTCGGCTTTGGCATCAACACTCGAGAACACGTGGTCGCTGTGGGCGAGATGGCCGAGGCAGTGGCCGTCGGCACGGCGGTCATCGCGGTGTTGGATAAGGCGGCACCTGGCGAGGCGGCGGCGGATGCGCAGGCGTTTGTGGAGAAGATGACCGGGCGGAGGTGAGTCCACCGAAATCCTATTCGTTATCGTCTGCTATACTCCCGCCAGTGACGCTGCCAGCGGATGCCGCTGCGCGCAGAGCGTCAGGGAGTTTGTGGAGAATGGTTCCGGCTGATAACGGGCAGGTGACTGCGGCCCTTCGAAGGGACAACGAGCGCCGATGGGCGTGGCGTTGGCCCCTCGTGGGCCGCACTTATGGATGCCCGTCAGCCGGGGTGTTTACTCTCCGGCGGTAAGGACAAGGATTCCTACCCCTATCAACAACCCTTTGGAGGAGGACCTGCGCGTATGCCGGTGCGAGGCGTCCGTGGCGCAACAACCGTGAGCAAAAACACCAAGGAAGAGATCCTTGAGGCAACGCGTGAGTTGCTTACGGTAATGCTCGATGTCAACCAGATAAACGTCGAAGACATTGCTTCGGCGTGGTTGACCACCACCCCAGACGTCTACGCTGAATTTCCCGCGGTCGCTGCGCGGCTTATGGGCTGGACCATGGTCCCGCTCATGCAAAGCCACGAAATGTCCGTGCCGGGAATGCTCCCCCTGTGCATACGTGTCCTTCTCCACCTGAACACGGAAAAAGGACAACATGACATCCATCATGTCTATCTCCGAGAGGCCAGCCGCCTCCGGCCGGATCTCAGCAGCCAGACCTATTCAACCGCACGGTAACGGAGACTTCCCGGTGATAATCGTTGTTTCCCCGGAGGCCACTCCGGCGGACCTGGACCACATCGTCGCTCGTATTCAAGAGACAGGCCGCACGACCCACGTCTCGGTGGGCACCGAGCGCAGCATCATCGGCGTTATCGGGCCTGATGCCCCCGAACTGCAGGACATGTTCGAAAGCATGCCTCACGTGGAATCGGTGCACCGGGTGACCAAGCCGTACAAGCTGGTGAGCCGCGATTTCCACCCCGCGAACTCGATCATCGATGTCGGCAACGGGGTGACCATCGGCGGCACGGAGTTGGCCGTGATGGCTGGGCCGTGCTCGATCGAAAGCGAAGACCACATTGTGCAGACCGCCCACGCCGTGAAGACCGCGGGCGCGAACATCCTGCGCGGCGGGGCGTACAAGCCGCGCAGTTCGCCATACGCCTTTCGCGGGCTCGGTGAAGAGGGACTCGCCTTCCTCGCCACCGCCGGCCGCGAGACGAACATGCCCGTGATCACCGAGCTGATGAGCGTGCGCGACATCGACTCCGTCTGCCGTTACGCCGACATCGTCCAGATCGGCGCGCGCAACATGCAGAACTTCTTCCTTTTGGACGAAGTGGGCATGGCGAAGAAGCCGGTGATGCTCAAGCGTGCGCTCAGCGGCCAGATCGAGGAGTGGCTGCTGGCTGCCGAGTACATCATGGCCCAGGGCAACCCCAACGTGATCCTCTGCGAACGCGGCATCCGCACCTTCGAGACGGCCTACCGCAACACGTTCGACATCAACGCCATTCCGCTGGCCAAGGAACTGAGTCACCTGCCGGTAATCGCCGACCCCAGCCACGGCACCGGCAAGTACCAATTGGTACCGCCGGTGGCGATGGCGGCGATCGCGGCGGGGGCCGATGGGCTGATGATCGAGGTGCACCCCAGCCCGGACCACGCCCTCAGCGATGGCGCCCAATCCTTGACGTACGAACGCTTCGCCGGGATGATGCGGTCGGTCGCCGGTATCGCGAATGCCGTCGAGCGGACGCTCTCAGGAGTGGGGGCGTCTGCAGCAGCGCGATAACGGAGAGGGTCGTAAGACCAGGATGGGGACGCCCCGGCGAGGTGGCGCAGCCCTATCGGGAGTCATGGCCGAAATCAGCCTCCCCGTTTTTGAAGGTCCGCTGGACCTGCTGCTGCATCTGATTGAGCGCGACGACCTCGACATTACGGCCGTCTCGCTGGTGAGCGTCACCGACCAGTACCTGAAGGCAATCCGCGGGGGCGATGGTTTTGAACCCCACGCCCTTGCGGAGTTTGTCTCTGTCGGGGCGAAGCTGATCTACCTCAAATCGAAGGCCTTGCTGCCCCGCCCGGAGGCCGATCCCGAGGCGGAGATCGAGGACGACGATGTGGGCCGTGAACTCGTAGACTTGCTGCGCGAGTACAAACGCTTCACCGAAGTGGTGAACATGCTCGAGCAACGGCAGGAATCGGGAATGCACTCTTATGCCCGCATGGCGCCGCCGCTGATCGTCCCGGAAGGGACCGGCCTCGCCAGCGTCACAGTCGACAAGCTGGCCGAAATCATGCGCGAAATCCTCGGGCGCAAGCCTGTCGTACGCGCGAAGTCCGTCATCGTGCGCGACACCGCGATGACGTTGACCGACCGGGTGATGGACTTTCGCGAGCGGCTGCACAAGCGCGGCAAGTTCTCATTCCGGCGCGCGATTATGGAGTGCAAGGACCGGCTCGAAGTGGTGGTCTCGTTCATGGCCATCCTCGAACTGCTCAAGTCCGGCGAATGCGATGCCCGCCAGGACGCCTCGTGGGGCGACATTGAGGTGGTGGCGGTGAAGGTGGCGGTCGGCTAACGCCTCAGGGATCGGACCCAGGCTAGGTCAGCACCATCTGAGTCTGTGTGACCTGGGCGATGAGCTTGCCTTCGGCGTTGCGCACGTTCGTCTGCCAGACCATGGTGCGGCGGCCGCGATGTAGCGGCAGGCAT
Organism: Tepidiformales bacterium; assembly: GCA_038323265.1. Taxonomy (GTDB): domain Bacteria; phylum Chloroflexota; class Dehalococcoidia; order Tepidiformales; family Tepidiformaceae; genus PNKC01. The sequence continues at coordinate 28,607 of JBBQGT010000015.1, read as the reverse complement.
TCGGCGGTGATCGTTGTGCCCGCCGGGCCCGGTCCGAAAAAGTTCGTTTTCGATTCGAGCGTGGTGGTTCCAGCCCCCTCAGGCAGGTTGAGCACCGTGCCAACGGCACCAACGGTATCGGCGAAGGCCATCACGGCGCCGCCGTGGAGGATGCCGGGCACCGTGCACATCTCGTCGCGAACCTCGAGTTCGGCGAGCACGCGTTCCGGAGTGGCCTCGACGATGCGAATACCGAGCATCTCCGGGAAGAACCCGGCGAACCGCTTCTGAATCACCGCTGCCTGATTGTCCATGTCAGCCTCCGCGCGCTCTCTCTCAATAGTACGGGGCACGCGGGTCCTCGCCACGTCCACTCATCGCCGGTTGGGAAGGGCCACCACAGCGCGCTATTCGAACGGTTCGAGGAGCGGCAGCGATTCCGCCACGCGTGTTCGCGATATCTCATCGAGGAACCAGAGGACGTACCCGCAATCCGCACAGACCCGCACAAAATGCACCTTGAACCCTGAGGCCATCCGGCTCTTGCCAGGCGTTTCGTCGTCCCTGACTCGCCACGTCAGGCTGACCTGGGAGACGGACGCGGGCGGGGTTAACGATTCGGACGAACAGGCGGGACAGTGCATTACCCGAAGTATAGGGGATCCGCACCGCCGGACTGGTTGAGCCCCGGCGTGCCATGCCTCATTCGCGCCGTGCTGATACTCTTGGCCCATGGTCATTCCCGCGTTTACGCGCGCACAACTGACGGCTGGCGCGCCCGGCCCGGATACGGCGCTCACCATCGGCGTGCTGGACGGCGTACACCGCGGCCACCAGGCCCTGCTCGCCCGCCTGCGCGACGAGGCTCGCAAGCGCGCCCTTGCGCCCGGCGTGGTCACCCTTCACCCCCACCCGATCACCGTGCTCCGCCCGGAGATCCGGCCTAGCTACCTGACTTCGCTCGAAGATCGCATGGAATTGCTGCGCGCGGCCGGCGCTGATTGGGTCATCCCGTTGACCTTCACGGGCGAGGTCAGCGAAGTGTCTGCTGAAGACCTTGCGCGGTGCTTCTACGAGACGCTCGGCATGCGCCTGATGGTGTTGGGGCCGGATGCGGCGTTCGGCCGCGGCGCGCCCAAGGACACCACCGACCGCATGCGCCTCCTCGGCGCTGAGCTCGGGTTCGAAGTGGTTCAGATAGAGCCGCTGATGCACGACCACGAGCGCTATAGCTCAACCGCGGTCCGCAAGGCCCTCGCCGAAGGCGAAATGGAGCGCGTGACAGCGCTCCTGGGCCGCAACTACACGCTCGGCGGGCCCGTGGTGCACGGCTTTGAACGGGGCCGGACTATCGGCTTCCCAACGGCGAACATCTCGGTGGCGGCGGATCGCGCGTTGCCCGGCCTGGGCGTCTACGCGACCCGCTCGCGCGTCGGTCACCGCGAATTCGATGGCGCGACGAACATCGGCACCCGCCCAACGTTCGACGCCGGCCACGTATCGGTCGAGACCTACCTGCTCGATTTTGAAGGCGACATCTACGGTGAACGCATGGACCTCGAAGTGATCCATCGCATTCGGGGCGAAGCGACGTTCCCGGGTATCGACGCCCTGAAGGCCCAGATCGCTGAGGATGTCAAATCTGCACGGGCGGCGCTGCAGTGAGCGACGAAGAATCGTCCAAGGCGGCACGGATGCCGCGCCAGATGACTCCCGTCGATGATCAACTGGCCGTTTTGATGAGTGGCGTGGACTACGGCGATGAATTGCTTCGCCGCCAGATGGAGCGCGAACTTCGCGGGTTGCTGATGGAGGACCGACCGCTGCGCGTCTACCTCGGCATCGACCCGACGGCCACGTCGCTAACGCTGGGACACACCGTGCCGTTGCGGAAGCTGCGGCAGTTCCAGCAGTTCGGGCATCATGCCATCTTCCTGATCGGCGATTACACCGCGCTCATTGGCGACCCAAGCGACAAGAACAAGTTGCGCCCGGTCCTTACGCCGGAAGACATCAAGGCGAACGAGCAGACGTACTTCGAACAGGCCGCCAAGATCCTCGACAAGGAGAAGACGGAACTGCGCCACAACTCAGAATGGCTAGGCGCGCTGCAATTCCCGGACGTCATCTCGTTGATGTCGAGATTCACGGTGGCGGAGATGCTGCGCCGCGACAACTTCCGCAAACGTTTTGACGACGGTGAGGCGGTCTACCTGCACGAGTTTCTGTACGCCCTCATGCAAGGTTACGACGCCTTCGCCTTGGCGTGCGACGTGCAGGTGGGCGGCACTGAGCAGCTCTTTAACCTGATGGCCGGCCGCAAGATCCAGGAGGACGCCGGCCAGAAGCCGCACGTTCCGGTGACGATGCCGATTCTCGTGGGCCTCGACGGTAAAGCGCGCATGTCCAAGACGACTGGCAACCACATCGGCGTGAACGACTCGCCCGAGGAGCAATACGGCAAGGCGATGTCCCTCCCAGACGACGTGCTCGACGATTTTTTTGTGCTGGCGACCAACATGGACCGTGCCGAGGTCAAAGAGATCGTCCGCGGTCTGGATGCTGGGCGGCGCAACCCGATGGAAACGAAGAAGCTGCTGGCGCGGACGATTGTCTCGGAGTTCTGGGGGGACGAGGCTGCGGTGGAGGCCGAAGGCCGCTTCGAACGCACGGTCCAGCGCAAAGAAGCGCCAGACGCGATGCCTGAACACAAGGTCAAGGACGGCGAACTGCTGCTGGACGTGCTGCTGGCGAACGGCGCGGTGCCCAGCAAGCGCGAAGCGCGGCGCCTGTTCGAACAACGCGCAGTGACGATGGACGGGCTGGTGGTGGAGCCAACGACTCCGGCGCGGCGCGGTTGCGTAGTGCAGGTGGGGAAACGACGCTGGCTGCGGCTGGTGTGACTCAGCAAAGTTCGGCCACGGCTTTATCTAGGACACTCTCGACGGCTTGCTATACTTAGCGCCATGACCAGCCGCGCCGAACTCCAGACTATCCTGAACATGCTGCCCGAATGCGAACTGGACCATGCCAAACGGATTTTGAGTGCACTTCCTGAGGATCCGGTACTGCGAGCGTTGATGGCTGCGCCGATCGACGATGAGCCGGTGCCGGAATACGAGCGGGCGATTCTGGACAAGGCAAGGGAGTCGCTCGGCGCCGAGGGTGGACTCAGTACCGCCGAACTCTTGGCCCAGTTGGGCTTGTAGAGTGGAGGTGGTCTGGAGGGCGGAAGCGAAGACCAACCTGGCAGCTATCAGCCGCGTTGATCCGCGGACTGCTCGCCGGATCGCTCACCGAATCGAGGCCTTCGCGCGAACTGGCGGAGGGATGTACGCAAACTCGAGGGCAATGATAATGAGTGGCGAGTCAGAGTCGGCGACTGGAGGGCGGTATTCGTGTTCACAACCCATCCACGACGAATGGAAATCCTCCGCGTAGCGAATCGGCGCGACGCCTACCGCTAAAGTCTTTCCACCGGGTAGAGGTAGTCGTCATGGTTGCGGCCCATGTTCATGGGGCCCTCATCTTTGACGATGCCGATCAGGCTTCGAACGGGCTTACCCACGGCTCGGTAGCTTTGACCCGGTTTCACACCAAGTCGAACGACTTCACTCTTGGAAACGCCAAGGCGGCGCGCTTCCGATTCAATCGCAGCGTTCTCATCGCGTGAGAGCAGGACTTGGATTTTAGGGACTCGACTATTCTACCTCTCGGGAGGACATCTATCGCGGTATCCCTCACAGCGCGGCCACACGCCGCCTGAGAAAACCCAGCTCCGCCGCGTTGGTCGTCAGCCCCATTGCCCGCTGGTAGGCGGCCACCGCCTCGGCCACGCGGCCCAACCGCCGCAAGAAGTCGGCGCGCGCCGCGTGAAATGGCTGGTAGGTGTCGAGGCGTTCGGTTAGTGGGACCAGCATGTCGAGGCCGCGCTGAGGACCATCGACCATTGCGACCGCCACCGCCCAGTTCAACTCAATCACTGGTGAGCGCACCAGGTCAGCGAGACGTTCGTAAAGGGCTGCTATCTGCGGCCAGTCCGTATCCGCGGCGGTGGCCGCTTCGGCGTGGACCGCGCCGATGGCGGCCTGCAACTGGTACGGCCCCGGCCGGCGGCGCCTCAGCGCGCCCTCCAACACTTCGATGCCTTCGTGAATTTGCGCATGATCCCAGCGGCTACGCTCCTGAGCTTCGAGCAGCACGAGCTGACCAGCCGCATCGAGGCGCGTCTCGCGGCGCGAATCGTGGAGCAGCATGAGCGCCAGCAGTCCGCGCGCCTCCGGCTCATCGGGCATCAATTCGACCAGCAGGCGCCCGAGGCCGATCGCTTCGGCGCAAAGGTCGCGGCGCACCAGCGTGTCGACCGAGGTGGCGGAATAGCCCTCGTTGAAGACGAGGTAGATGACTGCCAGCACCGATTGCAACCGCTCCGGGAGGTCGCTGTCGGCGGGGATGACGTACGGGATGCCCGCATCACGAATCTTCTGCTTGGCGCGGACCAGGCGTTGGGCCAGGGTAGCTTCAGGCACCAGAAACGCGCGTGCGATCTCCGCCGTGGTTAGGCCACAAAGGGTGCGCAGTGTTAGGGCGGCGCGGGATTCGGCCGCCAGCGCCGGGTGGCAGCACGTGAAGATAAGGCGGAGGCGGTCGTCGGTGATGACGCTTTCCATCGGAGGGTCGGGCTCCTCCCGTTCGAGGTTGGCGAGCACTGCGGCTTCGGCGAGCTTCCGCGACCCCACCTGAGCGCGTCGCAGGCGGTCCAGTGCTTTGCGCCGCGACGTTGTGATGAGCCACGACGCCGGACTGCGCGGCACTCCGTCACGCGGCCAGGTTTGGATGGCGGTGGCGAGCGCTTCTTGCAAGGCATCCTCAGCGAGGTCGAAATCGCGGAGGATGCCGATGAGCGAAGAGAGGATGCGGCCATGCTCTTGGCGGAACACGGCATCGAGCGCCTGGCGTTCGGGACTCATTGCATCCAACCGGTCTCGGCCAGCCTTAGGCCATTTCCATGAGCGGCCGCACTTCGATCGAGCCGTAGTCGGCGCTCGGGATTTTGGCAGCGAAGGCAAGCGCCTCGTCCAGGTCCTTGCAATCGAGCAGATAGTACCCGCCGAGCTGCTCCTTAGTTTCGGCGAAGGGGCCGTCGGTAATCATTGTCTTGCCATCGCGGACGCGGACCGTCGTGGCAGCGGCGATCGGCTGGAGCCGTTCGCCGCCGAGGTGGACTCCAGCTTCCCTTAGCTCCTGCGAGAGGGCTCCGTAGCGCTGCATGATCGACGCCCGTTCCGGCGTACCTTCCGCGACGTCATCCGCTTCGCTCGTATAGACCAGGAACAAATAACGCATCGTGGTCTCCTTAGCGAGGCCAGTATCGTAGGGCTTCGCAGCAATTGGACGAACGCCCAAGGGCGGTTTCGACACCCTGCGAGTAAACGGCCGGTAGCCAGCACGTTCACGTGCGGATTGCCCGCGGTTCCTGAGCCGCATATCCTCCCCATACCGTTCGTTCGGCAAAGGAGAATGACTGACATGGCAGACCTCAAAGCAACGCAAACCCGGCACGGCCAGGATGTGGTATCCGGCAACATGGCTGGTCTGATGGGCGATTTCACGCCCGCAGGCATGTCTAAGGTGATGTCGATGATGGCCGCTGGCCCAATCACGGCGAAAAGCTTCGAAGTGAAGGACCTCGGCAACAACGAAGCCGAGATCAGCTACGTCGGCGACACAACACGCGTCGTCTGGAGCAAGTGGGTCGAAGTTGGAGACAAGTGGCAAATCGATGACGTCGCCCAACGGTAGTGCCCCTGGCTCGGCCCGCGAAGCTGCCGAACGCAACGCGAAAGCAGTGATGGAGGGCAACCTTGCCCTGATCATGGGCGACATCACGCCCGAAGCGCTGACCCAGATGATGCAGATGGCGGCGCAGGCGGGCGGTCTTTCCCCGGCGGCGATGCCGAACATCGAAGGGTACGAAATCACCGAAATGCCTCCCGAAGATGGTGGCGAAGTCTTCCAGGTGGAGTTCCGTTCCCCAGTCGGCAAAGCGACGCTTTCGACCACCTGGAAAGAGATAATGGGCCAGTGGAAAATTGCGGCGGTCAGCCTCGTCTCGGCCGACCCGACGCCAACGACGTAGCTGAAGGGGCCGGCGGCCGATGGAACTTTGCCTCGTCCGCCACGCAATCGCCGTTGACCGCGGTACGCGCGGTTTCGAAAATGATGATCTGCGCCCTTTGACGCCGGAAGGCGCGAAGCGCTTCAAGCAGGCGGCGCGGGGCCTCGCCTTGCTCGTGACGCCTCAGGTGATCCTCTCGAGTCCCCTTGTACGCGCGCGCCAGACAGCAGAAATCCTGATGGACGCCTACCGCCTGCCCAACCTCCACCTGAGCGAGGCACTCGCGAACGGCGACCATGCGGCATTGCTGCGCGACGTGGCCGAACTGGAGGCCCAGTCCGTGCTGGTTGTGGGCCACGAACCACACATCTCAGGTCTGCTGTCGTATCTCATTGCAGACAGTGAATCGCGGATCGGGGCGACGTTTAAGAAGGGCGCTGCCGCGCTCGTCACTTGTGTCGACGAACCGTCCGCGAGCGGCTGTTGGCTAGGGTGGCTTCTGCAACCTGCAACACTACGGGCACTCGCTCATTCCTGACGCCGGGCGTTCAGCACCAGAGGGGTCTTGAAAACGGTTTCGAACCTCTTCTGTTGACGTTCCAGGTCGTAGACCTCCGCGTCGAGCGGGGCACGCGAGGTGAGCTGCACGCGAAAGCCAGCAGGCTCAACCGCCGCTTCGATGCCCAGCACCGGCGAAGGCACCCTGCGCCGGACAGCGCGCGCACAGCCGAGGAGTGAGGCGAGGATCGCCGCTCGTCGCGGGTCTTCAGGATCGATCACCATTCGGTATGGCGAAAGATCTGGCGTGCCCGATGTAGCGCAGCGCACAAGCGCGGCCACGAGCACGATTTCGCGGTGTTCGAAGCCGTGCAAGTCGCCGCTGTGCACCAGGTACTCGGCGTGCCTGTCACGGTTGTAAAAGTCCACGTGCATGCCGATTCCCACCAGACGGGCAGCCGCGAGCAGCAACGAGAGCTCAGCTTCGCCAAGTCCGTGGAGTGGCTGCGCCGCCGCGAACAGCAGGGCTGCGGTGTTCACCACCGGTTCGGCGGCCAGTTCGTCGACGCCGTTGGCTCGGGCCAGCCCGCTGATGGATGCCCGGCGCACATCCGGGACGGTCGGGCTTTCGCCTCGCAATTCTTGCCAGAGAACCCCCTCGCGCAGACCCTGTCCAGCGACTGTCAGACTGGTTGCTCCCGTCATCTCCATCACCTCGTCGATGACGGCGGCGGCGGCCGGCAAGATGTCGGAGCGAGCAGGGTTCATGCCTGGGATACGGCGGCGGTCCTCGGGCGCGGCCTTCAGCAGAGTGGTTGCCACGCGCCGCATCTCGCGGCGGGGGATGACGAAGCCATGCAGGCGCCGCAATGGGTAGCCGCGCCGGATGCGCATCAGCCGCGCCAGGTTGCGCACCGCGCCGCCCGAGCCATAGAGCGTCTCCGAGCTTTCCGTCACTTTGTATTGGCTGCGCACGGCTTTGCGCAGGGCACGAACGTCCTTGGCCGATGGCGGATCTGAGCGGAAATAGCGCTCGGTGGCGTAAATCGCGCCCAGTGGCGCCGATTGTGCATCGACAAGTACGCGGTCACGAACGCGCATCAGTTCAAGCGAGCCGCCTCCGATGTCCAGCAGATGCCCGTCGCGTAACGCCGTGCTGTTGATGACACCAAGGAATCCCGCAAAGGCTTCTTCCTGGGCGGAGAGAATACGCAGGGAGACACCGGTCTGCTCTCTCGCCTGGGCGACGAATTCGCCGCCGTTGGGGGCCCGCCGCAGCGCCTCGGTCCCCACCACAACGGTGGAAGTGGGGCTGAACGAATTCGCCACCTGGCACATGATCCGCAAGGCGCGCAGGCCACGCTCCATGCCGGCAAGCGTCAGATCACCGCCCGCTTGGCCCTCACCGAGGCGAGCATCGAACCGCTCTTCGTCCACCACCTCGAAGGCGGAAGAGGTGAGTTCGCGAGCAACCAGCAGGCGCACAGAGTTGGAGCCAACGTCAATTACTGCAACAGTCCGGCCTTGAGCCACGCAACCTCCGGCCCCTCATTATCTGTCGCGGCCCCGGCTGGCGCTCGCAGCGAGTCATCCGCGTCTGGAGCCATCCACCGCTGGAGGGCGAGCGTGCAGTTAGCGAGAACTCCGACCGGCGGGTATGGATTTTTACCTTGACGATGTACCATTGATTCCGCGAGGTGGCTACATGCGACGAAAAGCGCTGATTGCAACACTGGTTCTGCCACTCCCATTTGCGGCTCTGCCCCTTGCTGGTGTGCTGCTGGGGATGACTGGCGGCGGTCACACGATCGTGGTCAACGCTCCCGTGGTTGAGCAACGCCAGATGCAGCATGACGCCCGGTGGACGCAGCCCCACCCGTTGGCCTATGGCATATCGGACCCATTCGAGAGCGGCTGCGACGTGCCCAAGGAACTGCGCTCGGAAAGCTAGGAAAACCCAAACCGTGTGGTACGATCGGCGGCAGAGATCAAGCGCCGCTGGCGCATTTTCCGCTCCGCGCGAAGCTAGCACGGGCTACGGCCCACTCCCCTCGCGCAGCGCCTGACTGCAGAGGTATCGATGAGCGCGACTCGCACCCGGCGCACTCGCTCCAAAGAAACGATTGACGACTATCTCCTCAGCGAGCATCAGCTCGAGGAGATGTATTACCACATGCTGCTCGCGCGCCGATTGAATGAGCGCATGCTGGCCATGAACCGCCAGGGCCGCGCCCCGTTTGTGATCGCTGGCGCTGGGCAGGAAGCGGCGCAAGTCGGCGCGGCAATGGCCCTGCGCAAAGGGGTTGACTACGTTGCCCCCTACTACCGGGACCTTGGCGTGAACCTTGTGCTGGGGATGACTGCGCGCGAGGCGATGCTCAACTTGCTCGGCAAGCGCGACGACCCCAATGGACACGGCAAGCAGATGCCTGCCCATTGGGGCCACCGCGAACGCACGGTGGTCACCCAATCCAGCGTGGTTACAACGCAGTTCCTGCACGCCACCGGCATTGCCCTGGCCGCCAAGCTGCGAAAAGACCCCATCGTGGTGCTCACCTCCTGTGGGGAAGGAAGCACCAGCAAGGGCGACTTCCACGAGGCGTTGAATTTCTCTGCCGTCCACAAGTTGCCCGTCATCTTCTTCGTAGAGAACAACGGCTACGCAATCACTGAATCGACGGAAAAGTCGCTGCCGGTCGAAAACGTTGCTGACCGGGCACGCGGCTACGGTATCCAAAGCGCGGTGGTCGATGGCATGGACTGCGTAGCGGTCTACCAGACCGTGCGACCTTCGGTTGACCAGGCGCGAAACGGCGGCGGGCCGTACTTGATTGAGGCACGCTGCTACCGTCTCTGGCCCCACTCCAGCGACGACGACGACACCCGCTACCGGCCGAAGAAAGAGCTGGAAGAGTGGATCAAGAAGGACCCCCTGACGCTTTTCCGGGCGCGCGTCGAAACCGACGGCATTTTCCCCAAGGAGGACCTCGACGAGATCGAGCAACGCGTCGCCGAAGAGGTGCGCGATGCCGCCCAGTGGGCAATGATGCAGCCCGACCCCGAGCCCGAAGACGCCCTCACGTTCGTCTACAAGGAGCTCGACTGATGGCCATGATGACCGTTGTCGAAGCGGTGCGAAGCACACTCGACGAAGAGATGGCGCGGGACGACCGCATTTTCCTGCTCGGTGAGGATGTCGAAGCGGGCGGCGTCTTTCGAGCGACCGACGGATTGCACGCAAAGTATGGGGAGCGTGTCATCGATTCGCCGTTGGCCGAATCGTCGATCATCGGCATCAGCATTGGCGCCGCCCACTACGGCCTGCGCCCGGTTGCCGAGATTCAGTTCGCAGACTTCATCCACTCCGGCTTTGATCAGCTCTGCAGCGAGGCTTCGCGCTGGTCCTACCGCACGAATGGTGATTCGTTTCTGCCGATGGTTGTGCGGGCGCCGTGGGGCGGCGGGGTCCATGGCGGCCAGCACCACTCGCAGAGCATCGAGGCGTATTACGCTCACATGCCCGGGATCAAGGTCGTAGCGCCAGCGTTCCCGGCGGACTTTCGCAGCCTGCTCAAGGCGGCGATCGCGGATCCCAACCCGGTGCTCTTCCTCGAGCACAAGCGCATCTACAGGCTGATCAAACAGGAGATGGAGGGCGCGCCAGCGGAAACGCAGCTGAGCAAAGCGCGGGTCACTCGCAAGGGAAGCGACCTGACGATATTCGCTTACGGCTTCATGCTCCACGAATCGTTGGGGGCGGCGGAAACACTTTCGGGCGAGGGGATCGACTGCACTGTGGTTGACCTGCTCACGCTCAACCCGCTGGACAAGGAAACGATCCTGGAATCGGCGAAGGCCACCGGCAAGGTGCTGATCGTGCACGAAGACACGCTGACCGGCGGGCTGGGCGGGGAGATCGCGGCGATCATCGCTGAGCACGCCTTCGAATACCTGGACGCGCCAATCCGCAGGCTCGCCGGGCCGGATGTCCCCTCCATGCCGTACCACCACGCGATGGAGGAGTTCTTCATGCCCAACCGCGAGAAGATCGCCGCCGCCGCCCGCGAACTGGCCGCCTACTAGGAGTTGCCGAGATGACGACCGTGACGATGCCCCAGCTCGGCGAAAGCGTCACCGAAGGTACCATCCTCGCCTGGCTGAAGCAGCCCGGCGACCCGATCGCGCTCGATGATTCGCTCTGTGAGATCGAGACGGAGAAGGTGACCGCAGAACTGCCTTCGCCATACGAAGGGGTGATGGGCGAAATCCTGGTGCCGCAGGGCGAAACGGTAGATGTCGGCGCTGCGCTGTGTACGGTACTTGAAGGCGCTGGAGCCGTACCCACACCAAGCGCCAATGGCCACCAGACGAACGCTGCTAAGGCCAGCGGTTGGAGCGGCGGCCCGATGTCGATCCCTCCGGATGAAGGCAACGAGCCAACTCCAGAGCCCGTCGCGGCTGTCTCGGCACCGCCCACCGAAGCCAAAGCCACGGCGCCCGTGCGCGAGCCGGTGGCCGCAGTGGCACGCGCAACCACCAAGCCGGACCAACGCGAGCGTTTCTACTCGCCGGCGGTGATGCGCCTCGCCCAGGAGCATGCGGTCGACCTTTCGGCTGTGGAGGGCAGCGGAATTGGCGGGCGGGTGACGCGCAAGGACGTGGACGCCGCCATTCAGAACGGCGCCAAGGTGGCCGAAGCAGGGCCAGCCACCACAACTTCTGCTCAGCCTCCGGCACGCGCCGCTACAGCGGGCGCGCCCGGCACGGCCTACACAGTCGTCCCGCTCACTCCCACGCGACGCACCATCGCCGAGAACCTGAAGCGTTCGAATCTGGAGGCGCCGCAGGCGTGGACGATGGTGGAAGCCGATGTCACCGGCCTCGTCCGCCTCCGCGCGCGAGAGAAGGACGCCTTTCTCCGACAAGAGGGCGTGGAGCTGACGCTTCTGCCGCACTTCACCCTGGCCGTCTGCGAGACGCTGCGCGAGTTCCCTATGCTGAACGCCCGCTGGGAAGGCGAGGAGCTGCGGCACTATCACGCGTTGGATGTTGGCATCGCCGTGGCCAGCGAGCACGGGCTGGTGGTGCCGGTGATCCATGGCGCCGGCGACCTGAGCGTGGCCGGCCTCGCCAAGCGCATCACGGACCTCGCGCAGCGCGCCCAGATTCGCAAGCTGCGCCTCGAGGACATCGAAGGCGGCACCTTCACGGTGAACAACACCGGCTCCTTCGGCTCCATCGCTTCGAAGCCGATCGTCAACTACCCGCAGGTGGGTATCGTCACCATGGAGCGCGTGGTCAAGCGGCCCGTCGTGCGCGAGGATGACGCGATCGCCGTGCGCTCGATGGTCAACGTTTGCCTCAGCTTCGATCACCGCGCGATGGATGGCGTGGAAGCTGGCGGTTTCCTCGCGGCGCTGAAGCGGCGGCTTGAGGCGATTGCCTAGCGGCGCTCAGTCAATCCGCACGCCACCGGTGGTATCGGCGACTTCGATCCACGTTGCCCCCGGCCGGAAGCCGATTTCCAGCCCGGTGGGCGAGTAGAAGCGCGTGCGCAATCCGTTATCCGCCTTGCGCCAGGTTGCCTCGATCACAGTGCCGTCCATGAAGAGCTGCGCCCGCCCCTGACCAACGTTGTCGATTAGCACATGGCCAACGCTGTCCGCGACGTAGCTGCGCCCGTACTGGACGATGACGTTAGCGGCGGTGAGCTGCTGGTTGGTGGCCGCGTCCAGGTGGTCCGCGCCGTACTGCGATCGTCGGTAGAGCCGGGTCGTAGGGTCCCACGTCCAGCCCGCGGTGAACGGCGACATCGACCCGAAGCCGACGGTCAGGCGCGTGGCCGGTGGCCTGACGACCGATGAGGCAGGCGGCTTTAGCTCGAACGTCCATGGTTGGAACCTTGGGGCGCGGTTGTAGTTGCGCCTTTCGGCAGCGCGGCGGAGGTTCGCCGTGCTGGTGAAGACGTTGTGCGGCGCTTCCCGCGAGCTGTCTCGCGAGAACGCCTCGGCTACTGGATTCGCGCCCTGGTAGTCCAGATCGGAGACGCCCCACTCGCGAATCTGGCGGGCGGCGTCCGCATCTCCCGTCTCCTCGGAACTGCCGACATGAACAAAGAAAGCATCGTATTCCAGCGCCCAACGCAGAAACGGAGTGCGCGCGGAGCGCACGGGTTCGATGCGTGCCGCCTCCTGCGAATGGAAGACCGCGAGGAAGCGGGTGATACCGCCCTCGACCAACGCCTCGATGACGACATCGGCGCGGTCCAGGCCCATCTGCACGGCTGCGCTGTTGTTGTCCACCATCACGGCAATCGGCCGGCGGGTGAGAGGGGCATCGTTCGTGCTCTCCACGGGGCGCCCGGCGAGTAGCCCTGAGGTGAGCGGAGGCGTGCCGCCTCCCACGAGCCGCGCGCGGTTCGAAATCTGTTGGAACGTTGCCGCGTTGTCATCGCTGCCCTGCAGCGCGGAGGCCGCGGCAGCCACTCCCGCGAACGTGCCGCCAACCAGCGCCGCCCCGATCAGCAGATCTTTCAGGATCACAGTGATGGTAAGCCGGGTTGGTCCATTGAACCGCGAGGCTACCAGTCCGCGGCACGGTCCGCGACTCCCGGTAAACTCGCGAGCGGGCGCAATAGGCGCGGGTGGTCGAAACTACCGGCAATACCGCCTTCGGAGACCACCATGACTAGCTGGGAATACGCATCCATCCTGAACGACGGTCCCGCGCCTAAGCCAACGCTCGATGGGCTGGGCGCGGACGGCTGGGAGTTGGTCTCCGTGCTCCAGGGCGCGGAAACGAAGCAGTTGCTCTACGTCTTCAAGCGGCCCCGCCAAGCGTGAGCCGGCCGCTTGAAGATATTACGATTCTCGACCTCACGTGGGTGCTTTCGGGGCCTTACGCCTCGATGGTCCTGTGCGATTTGGGCGCGGATGTCATAAAGGTCGAGCGCCCGCCGTGGGGCGATGTGGCGCGCACCACCGGCCCCTACCAGAACGGCTGGAGCGGATACTTCTTCAGCATCAATCGCGGGAAGCGCTCCATGTCCATCGATCTGCGGAAAGACGAAGGCCGGGAACTGTTCTTGCGGTTGGTCGAGAAGGCTGACGTGGTGATGGAGAACTTCACCCCCGGCACCATGGACCGGCTGGGGATCGGCTACGAGGCGGTCTCGGCGCGCAACCCGCGGATTATCGTCGCCAGCACGTCAGGCTTTGGGCAGACAGGACCGTACGCCAGCCGTCCGGCGCTGGACATCGTTGTACAGGGGATGGGCGGAATTATGTCCATCACCGGCGAGCCGGGCGGGGACCCGGTGCGGCCCGGTGTTTCCCAGGGCGACATGACCGCGGGACTGTTTACGGCAATTGGAATACTGGCGGCGCTCCACGACCGCGAGAAGACCGGGAAGGGTCAGGCCATCGATATCAGCATGTTGGACTGCCAGGTGAGCATCCTGGAAAACCCGATCATGCGCTACTACGTCACCGGCAAGGCGCCGGAACGTCTGGGCACACGCCATCCCAGCGCCACGCCGTTCCAGGCGTTCCCCACGGCGGACGGCCACCTCGTCGTCGCGCTTGGTTTTGGCGAGGAGAACCAGTGGCAACTGCTCTGCGGCATTTTGGGACTGGCTGAACTGATCGACGACGCACGATTCGACACCAGCCCGCGGCGCACCGTCCGTCATGCGGAGTTGGAGCCGATCCTCAGCGCCGCCTTCGGAACGCGAACCACGGGGGAGTGGCTCGCCGACCTGGAGATGGCGGGCATCCCCTGCGGCGCGGTGAACACGATCCCGCAGATGCTCGATGACCCGCAGATCAAGGCACGCGAGATGGTGCAAGAGGTGACCCACCCAACAGCGGGGACGATCCCGATCGCGAACACGCCGTTTCGCATGTCGCGCAGCGAGAGCGGCATTAAGGGGCCGCCGCCAGGTTTCGGACAGGACACCGGCGACGTCTTGGCCGAAATGCTCGGCCTCAGCGCAGCGGATGTCGGGGAACTGGTTGCTCGGGGCGTTGTTGCGACAAGTGGCGGGCCGGACATTTCGCTGATCACGGGCTGAGGGGCGCTTTGCCCTCCTGGTAGAGCCAGTGCGCCCGGATATAGGCGGCGACTTCGGGAGTCAGGCCCGATATTTCAGCACCAGTAGCGGCGTGGGCGCGTGCCGCTGTCGAGGACAGCGAAGCGTGGTGGTCGTCGATTTCGAGCAGCGTGATGCGCCCTGAAAAACGGGCCGCCCGCGCGGCGATGAAGGCTTCGACTTCTTCGAGCGCGTGGTGCGCGCGATTACTGACCACCAGTTGGTGCTGTTCGAAGAACGGCGTTAATTCTGCTTCCATCTCCGTGTAGTAGGCGGGATCGAAGAGGCGCACCAAAACATCGTGGCCTACAACGAAGGCGAACTTGGCTTCCGGGAACGCCTGGCGGAGGACCGTCGCCTGGTCGATGATGCGCGCCTGGTTGGTCGCCAGCACAGCGAGCGTGGGCATCGCGGCAGCCGCCGCGAGCAGCATCTCAATTCGCTCGGCGTACTTTGCACCGCTTAGCCCCTTGTCAACGTTGCGGGTGGTCAAAAGCGCGGCAGGCGCGGCCCTAAGGAGCCCGGCAGAAGCCGCGAGGAGGTGAAGATGCGCGCGGGTTGGAGGGTTGAATGCAGACGGCAGGACGGCAACGGCGCCTATCAGCGGGGTGCCAGCGTCGAAGCGCTCAGCGGCGGGCGCGACAGACTGTTCGAGCGTCTGGATTCGGGAGCGAAGGTCGGACATCTGTGGGCATTCTAAGGGGTGCGCTCAGGCGGACCGGCGCTCCTCGCCCAGGCTGAAATCGATGTTCACGATTTCGTCTGCAGGCAGCCATTCGCGCATGATGCGGCGGCACTGGTGGCCTCCAGCGTTCAGGTTGTGGGTGACTAGCGTCCACTCGGCGTCCGGAGTGCCTTGCACCGAGCGTAGCCGGCGACCCTTGGGGTCGTAAAAAATTCCACTCATCCGAGCCTCCATCCCATCGCGCCAACCCCGTACAGATTGAGTGACGCTCCGCCTATGCATAATCGGCTATACATACATAGAAGCAATAGATGGGAAAGCCCTCATTTGTGGCACGCCTGCGAATCCACCTGACCGTGGTGTTCGGGGTAAGCGGGGCCGTGCGCAGCGATGGCGGAGCATCCCGCCGATCGATGGCACACTGTGACCATGCCCCCACTCAAGCATAAGCAACGCGCCGTGCACGGCGGGCGCATCAAGCGTTCGCTCAGGACCGCACGCATGGCCGGGACGGCTGCTATTCGTTGGGCCGGTACTTACCTGGCCTGGGGCGAACGGAAGCGCCGCAAGCGTGAGCAGTTCGTGATGCGCACCGCCGAAGACGTGACTCGCACGATGGGTGACATGAAGGGCGCGGTGATGAAGGTCGGTCAGGTGCTCTCGCTGATGGCCGGCGTGCTGCCCGAAGAGATGGCCGCCCAACTGGCCAACCTGCAATCGAACGCCCCGCCAATGGACTACCGGCTGGTCGAACAAGTTTTCGCGCTTGAATACGGCTTGAGCCCTCAGCAGCTCTTTCATAAGTTCGAACGCGTCCCGTTCGCCGCCGCTTCGATCGGCCAGGTACACCGCGCCGAACTGCAGGATGGCACGAAGGTGGCCGTGAAGGTGCAGTACCCTGGCGTGCGCGAGGCGATCGAACACGACCTGGCGAACGTGGGCCTGATGGTTGGTCTGTCCGCTTTCGTAGCACGCGGACTGGACGCCGGACCGATCGTCCGCGACCTCAAGGAGGGCATTCGCGGCGAGCTCGACTACATCCGCGAGGCGGCCTCTCAGCAGCGCTTCGCCGATGCGTTCGAAGGCCACGCCTTCATCCGCGTGCCGCGCGTCTACCACGAACTGAGCTGTGGCACGGTGCTGGTGCAGGAACTGATCGAGGGCCGGCCGTTCGCGCACGCCCTCAGGCTGCCGAAGGCCGAACGCGACCGCATCGGCGAAATCATCTACCGCTTCTGCTTCGGCAGCCTCTACCGGCACGGTCTGTTCAACGGGGACCCACACCCCGGCAACTATCTGTTGCTCGACGATGGCTCGGTGGGATTCGTCGATTACGGATGTGTCGCCGAGTTCAGCTATGAGACCCTCGAAGGCTTCAAACGCATCGTCCGCAGCCTGATCCGCGTTGACCGCGAGGCATGGCGTACGGCGACCGAGGAGGTGGGCATCCTCCGTGCCGGCGCTCCGTTCACGACCGAGGAGCTGTACGACCACATGCACTGGTACTGGGCGCCAATCCTCGAGGAGATCGTGCACTTCACCCCCGAACTGGCGGCCGAGATGGTACGCCACAACACGCAGACCACTGGCATCGGTGGACGCATCAACCGTTATTGCAATGTGCCGGAAGGCATGGTCTTTCTGACCCGCATCAACTTCGGGCTGGCGGGCCTGATGGCTGGCCTTGGCGCGAGCGGTCCGTGGCAAGCAATCGTTGAGGAGTACATAGATAACCACCCCCCAGCGACGGAGCTCGGGCGGCTTTCAGCGGCTAGTTCGCGCGGCCCAAGTGTCTGAGCCTACGACGCCCCGGTGGGGACCGCTGGTCCTCATTGCCGGAGTCTGCGCGACGGCCTGGGCGGCGATCTTCGTCAAGCTGTCGCAGGAAGCGCCGCCACTCTCGATCGCCGCGTACCGGCTGCTTTTCGCAACCGGCGTAATGGGCGCGATCGCGGGCGTGGGTCTGATTCGTGGTGTGGATCGGCTGCCGCGACGAAGCACGTGGCTGTGGTTGGCGTTGAGCGGCGCGTTGCTGGCCGGACACTTCTGGAGCTGGTTCGCGTCTCTCGAACACACTTCAGTGGGCAGCAGCGTGGTGATCGTCGCGATGCAGCCGCTGCTTGCTGCTGGCCTGGCGTTCATCTTCCTGCGCGAGAAGCCGTCTTCTAACGAATACTGGGGGATTGGGCTGGCGACGCTCGGTCTGCTGGTGATCGGCGGCCGAGACTTCGCACAGAGTCCCGGGCAGCTCGGCGGCGATGGGCTGGCTCTGCTCGGAGGATTCTTGGCTGCGGCCTACCGAACCGTTGGCCGCCGTCTGCGGCCGGATATGAGCGCCGCTGTCTATTCAGCGAGCGTATATGCGGTTGCAGCGGTGGTGCTCTGGGCGCTAGTCGCGGTATTCCGGCCCGAAGTATGGGGATTCGGAACACAGGCGTGGACGTTTATGATCCTGCTCGCATTGGTCCCGCAAGTAATCGGGCACACGGCCTTCAATTGGGCGCTTGCCCACTTCCGCGTGGTGCGCGTCAGCCTCGTCAACATGGGCGAACCGGTGGCGGCAACTTTATTGGCGATCCCCATTCTTGGTGAACGGCCCACCGTGGCCGTGGTCTTTGGCGGACCGCTCATCCTGATCGGCGTGGCGGTCGGACTTTTCGGCCGTCCACGAATCCTGCGCCGGCCGCGCAAACCCTTCGCCAACTCCGCCGCATGACGCCCTGAGGCGCGCCGTCCCGGCAGGAGAATCTCGCTGCCCCCCGCCGCGGGTGAATGGAGGGGGCTTGCCGCTACTCGAACTCAACTTCTGCGGTTGCCGCCAATGTCGAACTTATGAACAAGAAGGCGAGAGGTACCTTGCGCATGTGGGTCACGCGAGCGGGCACGTTGCGGTCTACGGAGGTTCGCGAGCGCGTCCGCCTTGAGTACGAAGTGCTGGCGCTGCAATCCATCATCGCCGCGTTTTTTTGCGTGGGCTCAATAAGCGGAGCGTTCGGCGCAGACGGATATCCGCGCGACGCGACGGTTGCCTGGATCGCCGGCTACCACCTCGCCCACGCCGTCTACGTAGTCAGATGGCGGATACCGGGACGCCCCATCCGTTCGGTCGAAAGCGTCACTCCGCTCTTTGACGTCACCTGCATCACGGCTGGTTGGACGCTGATTGGGGACCCAGGGCACCCCCTGTGGGCTGCCTACCTCTACGCTCTTGTGGGCTATGCGAGGCGTTATGAAGGCCGGCGATACGAAGTGCTTGTGGCCTTCATTGTGGTCAATCTTCGAAGCCGCCGAACGGCTGCGGCTGGCGATATCCGCCCACACGCCCACGACTGCTTCCATTGGCTGCGCCTCGCGGATCGCGAACGAGCCTGCCAGCGATGTCCTGCGCCGGGCAGATGACCAACTGCTCATGGCGAAGCGCACCGGAAAGAACATCGTCCGTTCGGGCGACTTCCGCCAGAGCGCTTAGTTTCTACGCCTCTGCGTGAGCGCGACAGTCGACAGGTCGGGTGGCGTGGCGATGGCCGCCCGGATGTCAAACTCGTGCGCCGAATCGTGGGCCGCCCATGAGGCAAGATACTCACGCAATCCCCAGCGCACGGGAGCTCCCCAGCGGTCCACCGCGCCGGCGACAAACACGCCGGCCTCCAGCGTGGTCGCATCGAGCCGCACACATGTGGCTTCGACCGCATCGCGCGATTCAGCGGCCGCGTCTCGCAGTTCCTTCAGAGCGATGGCGGCCATTCGCGAGACCGGCGCCTCACGCTGCACGAGCAGTTCGGTGGGGTCTTGAGTTGAGGCCACCCAGGCTACCTGCTCGCCGTCGAGCACCCGCAGAAGGAGGTCTACGAGAAGGTCATCGGCCGAAGTCACATGCGCCAATTGATCGCGCACCGTCCAACGCGAGCCAGCGGCCACGCGCGTCCAATAGTCCGGCGGCAAAGCGTCCAGGAGGCCGTCCAGGAGCAGTCGGGCGGAACAGGCGCGCTGAAGCAGCACCTGGACCTCGGGGAGCATCAGTCTGAATCCGCCAGCGGGCCGAGCCTGGAACTGATTGCACCACGGGACTCGGGATAGACCTCGCCGAATCCGCGCAGGAGGCCAAAGCAACCGGAGATCATCATGTCCCCGAATGGTGCGGCAAAGTACGGGGCGAGCGCGGTATCGCGGATCTTTCCGCGCTGCGGACCCGTCACGGCGACCATCGCAGGCACTTGAGGGCGCACGAACGAGCGATCCGCATGGTAGGCGCCGTGTCCTTTTGACCCGAAAACCTCGTCGTGCTCCAACTCGCCGCTGGCCATGCGCTGAGTGAAGCGCACAATCTGCCCGGCAGAAAGTTCACCGGTGTGGTGCTCGAACAGGCTGGCAATTTTGCGGCCCTGCAGATGAAAGCCGAGGAGATGCATATTCCCGAGGTTGAGCACGATGCGCTCCTTGTGAACAGTCACGCGCTCGTCGTGGATCGCGCCGAAGGCTGCCGCCGGGCCAGTATCCATGAACGCAACCGGGGCCTCAGTGCCCGCCGATTGGACCATCGCACGTGCTCGCGTCAGGTAGCCGGGCAAGTCTTCGGGCCGTGAGGCGAAGGCGAGCAGGTCGTTGCGGCCCTCCACCGTGCGGCGCAGATGTTCGAAGCGGAACAGGCGGTCGCTCATTCCAGGAGGCGCGGCGCCGTGGTCCAGGCAGCCAAGCGCCAGGCCATCAAAGGCCGTGTCCACTTCGAAGGCGGACAGCGCGGTGCGGATCGCATCCAAATCGAGGTCTCGGAGCTGTATCTGCTCGGCGTCGATGCCGGTCAGTTCGTCCTCCGAGACGAGCGTTACGCCAAGCGCTTTTACCTGCTCGAGGTCGTCGTCGAGTGTTTGGGCGGCTTGGGGGGTGGCATAAGCTTTGCCGCCGCCCCTGAGGTGGTCTTCGAGCGCCCAGTTGCCGGGGCCACCACCCGCCACGACGCCGGTCAGGGCGATCGCTCGACCCTCCTCCGAGGCGCGGCGGATGCGGCTCGCAGCGATTTGGGTGGCGGACGGCATGATCATCTTCACGCAGTTCTCGACCGGCTTTTCGGAATCGAACAACAGGATGTCCTGGGTGCCAGTGCCCATATCAATGGCCAAAATGCGCATAAGGACAGTGTAGGCCAGAGCCGCCGGCGTGCGAGGTTATGGCGCCTTAGGGGCCACCGGAAGCGGTGCCACGATGGCCCTCGTTGGCGCCCAACTCCCCGACAAAGACTGCGACCGTCGCGATTCCAGATCTGCACAAGAAACCCTGCTGGGGCGTCTTCCATATTCGTTGCTCCGTGAGGGTCTCGGTGCAAATGCATGCCGTTGTGTGGATCGCTCGCGTTAGCGCCATGCGGTTCGGACCGGTCTGCGATACCCTATCGGTTCACATCACCCAACTCGCGCCCGGAGCCGTTATGTCGCAACCTCGCACGCTCTCTCAGAAGATCTGGGACACCCACGTCGTGAAGAGCGAGGCCGGGAAACCGGACCTGCTCTACATCGACCTTCACCTCGTCCACGAAGTGACCTCCCCACAGGCGTTCGAAGGCCTGCGGATCGCCGGGCGCAAGGTGCGCCGGCCCGAACTGACGCTGGCAACCGTGGATCACAACGTGCCAACCGCCGACCGCGACAAGCCGTGGACAGACCCGCTTTCCGTGCAGCAGGTTGAGCAGTTGCGCGTGAACTGCGAGGAATTCGGCGTTCCGCTGTTCGGCGTCAATGACATCCGGCAGGGAATCGTCCACGTCATCGGCCCAGAGCAGGGTCTGACGCAGCCGGGCATGACCATTGTCTGCGGCGATAGCCACACTGCCACTCACGGGGCGTTCGGAGCACTGGCTTTCGGCATCGGCACCAGTGAAGTCGAGCACGTACTGGCCACCCAGACGCTGCCGCAAACGAAGCCAAAGACGATGAGCGTCGAAGTCAACGGCGAGCTCCACCAGGGCGTGACTGCGAAGGACGTGATCCTTGCCATCATCCGCAAGATCGGCGTATCGGGAGGCGTCGGGCACGTCATCGAGTACCGCGGCGACGTGATCCGCGCACTTTCGATGGAGGGCCGCATGACCGTCTGCAACATGAGCATCGAGGGGGGCGCCCGCGCTGGCCTTGTGGCCCCGGACGAAATCACCTTCGATTACGTCAAGGGCCGCAGTTTCGCACCGAAGGGCGAGGACTGGGATCGCGTGGTCGAAGGTTGGCGCGAACTGACGACCGACGAGGGCGCGGAATTCGATACCTACGTGACTTTGGACGGCGCGGAGATCGAGCCTCACGTGACGTGGGGGACGACTCCCGCGCAGAGCGTGCCCGTCACGGGCAAGGTCCCGGCACCCGAGGAGGCGGCGAACGAAGGCGCACGCGAACTGGCGGAGCGGTCGCTGGTTTACATGGGCTTGAAGGCCGGCACGGCGATCGAAGACATCGCAATTGACCGTGTCTTTCTCGGCTCCTGCACGAATTCGCGCATCGAAGACCTGCGCGCGGCAGCGGAGGTGGTGCGCGGGCGGACGGTGGCGAGTTCGGTAACGGCGATGGTTGTGCCGGGATCGGGGCTTGTGAAGGCGCGCGCCGAACAGGAAGGCCTGGACGAGATCTTCAAGGCTGCCGGTTTCGAGTGGCGCGAGGCCGGCTGCTCCATGTGTCTCGGCATGAACCCTGACATCCTGCTGCCTGGCGAACGATGCGCCTCCACTTCGAACCGCAACTTCGAAGGGCGCCAGGGCCGCGCCGGGCGGACGCACCTCGTCAGCCCACAGATGGCCGCGGCTGCCGCCATCGCTGGCCACTTCGTAGATATTCGCACCTGGAAATAGCTGAGGACTCAGGACTCAGGACTCAGGACTCAGGACTCAGGACTCAGGACTCAGGACTCAGGACTCAGGACTCAGCTTCTAGCATCCCTGGAGGGAAAATGGATAAGTTTGAAACAGTAAAAGGACGAGCAATCCCGATGAACCGGGCAGATGTGGACACTGACCAGATCATCTCCAAAGAGTTCCTGAAGCGCATCGAACGCACCGGCTTCGGGCCGTTCGCCTTCGATGAGTGGAAGAAGGACCCGGACTTCGTGCTCAACAACCCGGCCTACGATGGTGCGCCGATCATGCTCACAGGCCCGAACTTCGGCTGCGGCTCCTCTCGCGAACATGCGCCGTGGGCGCTCGAAGACATGGGTCTGCGGGCGTTGATCGCGCCCAGCTTCGCCGACATTTTTCGGAACAACTGCGCGAAGGTTGGCCTGCTCACTGTTGTCCTGCCACAGAAAGACATTGAGCACCTGATGGCCCGCTCCGAGGAGTTGCCCGGCTCGGAACTGGTGGTCGACCTGGCTTCGCAGACCGTCTCGACGGCCGACGGCAGCTTCAGCCGTGCGTTCGAAATCGATCCGTTCGTCAAACGCTGCCTGCTCGAAGGGCTGGACGATGTGGGCCTGACGATGCTCGAGGGGGACGCCATCGGCGCCTTCGAGGCGACCCGTTCGGACCTCTACCCGCGTACGCCGGTGAAAGCGTGAGCAGCCGTCGCGGTACGCTTGGCGGGACGATTACCAACTGGCGGAGCTACGACGCGCCGTTTACCACGAAAGTGCGCCTGCTGATGCGCAACAACTGGACGAAGCTTCGGAAGCGCCAAAGTTGCTGCGGGAATGACGGCGAGCCGGGCTGCTGAGTGGTCGTAGAAACGCCGTCCCGTGAGGACGGCGGGCCGGGCTCCTAGGCCATCCGCTTGACCAACGATGCGCGCGCTTCGCCAACCGCCGGGGATGGCGCGGCCAGTTCTAGCGCCTGTGAAGCGATCTTTAACTTGGCGCGGTCTGACTCGGTCTTCAGCGAGCCGAGGAATGCGGCGAGCAGGTCTTCCCGGCGGCTGGCCACCGTGGCGGTCGCCAGGTATGCGTAGATCTCCTCATGGTCACGCAGACCAAAGACGCGTCCGGCGAGCGCCGTGGTGTCCGCATCGGCAGCGTGCTCCACGATGAAATCGCAAAGACCCAGGAGGAGGACTTCATCACCGCTCTCCACAACGTCTTTTAGTAGCCCGGCCAGTTGAGGCGCGGGCACCCCGACGAGCGCGCGCAAGCACTCGGCCACAACTTCGGGCGGGCCTGAGCGGACAGATGCGTGGGCGTAAAGCGCGAGAGCGACGAATTCTCCCTGGGCGGCAAGCAGATTGGCCGCCGTTAGTGCCGGTTGGGCGGTCATGCGGTCGGCGTCGCCCGAGCCAAGCATCTCGGCGGCGAGCATGTTGGCGGCTGCGGGATCGAGAACACCGAGGAGCGCCAGCCCGGCGGCGCGAATCATTTGGCCGTTGCCGTTCAGGCTCAGTTCGCGCGTGGTGGCTGCGTGCCAGGCGAGGTCGCGGTCTTCGGCGTTGCGCAGCCGCCAGAGGACGTTCAGCACCTCGACGCGCACCGTTCCGCCCACGTCACGCCGTTTCCCGTCGCTGTCGAGGCGTTCGTACAGTTCAATGAGCAATGCGTGGTCTTCGAGACGCACCGCCGGACCCAACGCACGCAGCGCAGCGGCCAGCAGTTCGGGGTTGCCTTCGCCCGGCATGATTTCGAGGGCGAACTGGCGGAGTCGCGCGTCATCGCCGCGAAGGGCGCGAAGGCGGTCCAGCTTTCGCCGGACTTCGGACGAAGGAGCGACGACGCGCTTCACCGCTCGACTCTACCGGCTGCCGGTCCTTCAACGGAAGGATTGCGGAAGGAGCCAGCGTGCCGCATCGTTCGTTTGATGGAGAATGAACTGCTCGACTGGCTGCGTGAACAGTACTCAGGCCGTTTCTGGGGTCTGATGGGAATCGAAATCGTGGCCGCCGAGCGAGGGATGGCGACCTATCGGATCCCTCTGCGCGAGCATCATCTGAATACGAAAGACGTGGCCCACGGCGGGGTGATCTCGGCACTCATCGACTCCGCGGCGGGCGGCGCAGCGCGTTCGATGCGGACTCCAGCTGAGATCGCCGCGCGGCCGCACGCAACGAGCGATCTGCACGTGTCGTACCTCGCTGGCGCCGCGGGCACGCAGCTGACCGCGGTGGCGAAGGTCGTACAAGCGGGCCGCACCGCGATCTTCACAGAGATTGAAGTGACGGACGACCGTGGGCGGATTGTGGCGCGTGGGATGGCGACATTCGTCATCGGGGGCGGACCGTCAGCGGTCGCGGAGTGAGTGGCTCGCTGCCCCGGACCGAAATCGAACTGAACGATACGGGTAAGCCACAGCCGCTGCCGCCGTGCCCGTACGAGGTCTCACCGCCCGGGAAGGCGCGCAAAGACGGGCTCATTGGAATAGGCGGCGATTTCGCGCCATCGACCATCATCGCCGCGTACTCGAGAGGGATCTTTCCGTGGCCACACCCTGAGCAGGAGCTGCTCTGGTTCTCACCGGACCCGCGAGCGGTGATCGAGCTCGACGGCCTCCACGTCTCACGCCGCCTGACCAGGACGATCGCCCAGCGACGCTTCCGCGTGACGATGAACGCCGCCTTCGACGATGTGGTGGCGGCCTGTGCTGAACGTGTGGACGAAGGGACCTGGATTACACCAGCTTACCGCGACGGCTACAGCGCCCTCCATCGCCTCGGATGGGCGCACAGCTTCGAAGTGTGGACGGCCGAGGGAGTGCTTGCCGGAGGTCTGTACGGCGTTGCAATCGGCGGATTGTTCGGCGCCGAATCGATGTTTCATCGCGTGAGCGACGCATCGAAGATCGCAATGGCGGCTCTGATGCAACGCGCCAACCACATCGGCGCGGGCCTGGTCGATGTGCAGGTGATCACCGAGCACACGAGGCGCATGGGCGCAATCGAAATTCCGCGGCGTGAGTACGTGCGGCGCCTGGCTTCGGAACGAGAGCGGGAGCTGCCCTGGAGCGGCAAGCTAGTAGACGACTGAGCGTCCGGTACATTCCCAAGAACTACCGTTGCGCTGGGGGGACTGATGACTGAATACGCGCTCTACCTGGAATCCGGGCCGCAGCACAAACACACCATGGTGCACGTTCTCGACCTGCTTGGCTGCGTCGTCCAGGGGGTGACGACGGAGGACGCGCTGGCCGCAACGCCGGATGGCATTCGCGAATTCCTGCGCTTCCTCAAGCGTCATGGCGACAACGTGGATCCCGAAGCGGCGTTCACCACGAAAGTGGAGCAGCACGTCATCAAGAGTTCGTCCATTCAGGGCAACCCGCCCGACGGGTTTCCGCCTGACTTCGAGCCCTTCAGCGCCAGCGAACTGAAGCAGCTGGTCGAGCGCCTGGGTTGGCTGCGAAAGGAGGCGACGACGCTCGTTGGCCAGTTCGAAAGCGGCGAGATGGCGAGCAAACCGCCCGAGGGTCGCGCGGCAGCGAAGATCATGGAGCACGTCACCGATTCCAGCGCGACCTACCTGCGGTACGCGGTGGGCAAGGTGCCGGGCCTTCCGGAAGCCACCCGCGGCGTGCGAGAAAATGGCGGATACTCAGTGGCGCTGAAGCGGTACTGGAAAGTCGATGGCGAACGCTGGGCCGCACTGAGCGAGGCGGAACGCTCGAAGCGAGTCCCGCACGGTCAACAGACGTGGACTGCGCGGCGAGGGCTACGGCGCGCGCTGGAACACCAGTGGGAGCATTTCGAAGAGCTTCGCGCGCGCCTGAACTAACGCGCGCCGGCTCAGGCGATTTCGGCGATGAGTTCGATCTCCACGGCAATGCCGAAAGGCAGCGACTGCATGCCAACGGCCGATCGCGCGTGCTTTCCGCGGTCCCCGAAGAGCGCGGTGAGCAGGTCGGAACCGCCGTTAATCACGTCGGGTTGGCGGCCGAAGTCTTCGGTGCAGTTCACCATGCCGAATAGCTTGACGATTCGCTGTACACGCTCGAGGTCACCGATCTCGGCCTTGAGACTGGCCAGGCAGTTGAGCATGGTCAACCGGGCGGCGTCATAGCCTTCGTCCACGCTGAGGTCGCGCCCCAGCTTGCCGGCGACGAATGTCCCATCGGCGCGGCGCGGACCGTGCCCGGAGACGTGAACTATACTGCCGCTGGTGACAGCGGGGACGTAGTTCCCGGCTGGCGTCGGAGTTTCGGGCAGACTGAGGCCAAGTTCCTTGAGGCGGTCTTCAACGGTCATGGGGCAGCTCCTTGGGAGGATTGTAGGCGAGGCGCGGTCCGTCGGCCGCCTGGGGGAATCACTCTCATGCCCTGCAACGCTTGGACGCCGCGCGTTGTCGCCGCCTAAGATGCGGGCATGGCAACGTTTCCGATTCTGCTGACCCCGGGCGACGGCATTGGCCCCGAAGTGATGGCTGAGGCCACCAAAGTGCTGGCGCGCGTTGAAAAGCGCTTCCGTCACGAATTCGTGTACGAAGAAGAGACCATTGGCGGAGCAGCGATAGACAAGTACGGCGTGGCCCTGCGCCCGGATGCGATCATCAAGGCGAAGCGCTCGGCGGCGGTACTCTTTGGCGCCGTTGGCGGGCCGAAGTGGGACAACCCCAAGGCAACCGTGCGTCCGGAGGACGCAATCCTTGGCATGCGCAAGCAGCTCGGCTTGTTCGCCAACCTGCGCCCGGTGCGGATCAATCAGCACATGATCAACGAAAGCACGTTGAAGCCTGAGGTCCTCGAAGGTACCGACATGCTGGTCATTCGAGAGTTGACCGGCGGGCTCTACTTCGGGCGGCCGCAGAAGCGCTGGGAGAACTCCGCCGGCCGGCAAGCGGTCGACACCCTGCGCTACAGCGCGAAAGAGGTGGAACGGGTCTGCCACGTGGCCTTTCAGCTGGCCCGTGGGCGGCGCAAGAAGGTGACGAGTGTGGATAAGGCGAATGTCCTGCGTACGGGCCAGATGTGGCGCGAAGTTGCTGTCGAAGTGGGCAAGCTCTACCCGGACGTCGAGCTGGAGCACATCTTGGTGGACGCCTGTGCCATGTATCTCATCCGCCGGCCAGCGAGTTTCGACGTCATCGTCACCGAGAATATGTTCGGCGACATCCTGACCGATGAAGCGGCGATGCTCGCCGGGTCGATGGGCATGATGCCTTCGGCCAGCCTGGGCAAACGTCGCAAGGACGGCACGGGCATCGGCCTTTACGAGCCGATCCATGGCAGCGCGCCGGATATCACCGGCCAGGGCAAAGCCAATCCCCTGGCAATGATCCTGAGCAGTGCGATGATGTTGCGCCTCTCGCTGGGGCGAAACGAAGAGGCGGCTGTGATCGAAGCCGCGGTCGACCAGGTGATCGCCGACGGCTACCGCACGCCGGATATCGCCGGCGCGGGGACAACGGTCGTCGATACCGTGAAGATGGGCGACCTCGTCGCCGAACGGATCGAAGCCTGACCTCACTTAGGCGGGGGTTGATCTCGGTGCGGACGGCGCTGACGGAGGTTAGGCCAGCGGCAACGGCGCTCACGGCGCAGCCCGCGTAGGTGGCGATGCGAGGGACGTCCAGCCGCCCGCGGATCGATTCCGGGCAATCCGGGTCGCCAAAAAGGGCTGAACGTCGGCCAGCCCTCTCAGAGAGAATGGTGACGCGAGTCGTCAGGATACGCGTTCGGCAACAACCACATCGCGCGAGACGTATTCGAGGCCACTGGCGTCGAGCGAGCCGCCGCAGGTGATCATTGTGATCCACTCCTTGCCGTCCGGCTTGCCCTTGCCGCCGACCACATCGCCCATAGGGACGCTGGTCGCCGAGTACTGGTTCTTGTGGATCACCTTGTACTTGTATTCGGCGCCGTTCTCCATAAACACAGAGATTTCATCGCCTTCAACGGCCTGCGCAAGCTTTTGGAAGGGACCGGGACAAGAGCGCGGGTTGTTGGGGCAGGCGGCGTTACTGATGTAGTAGACGTGGGCCGAAAAGACAGCGTTGCCGCCCCATCCTGGCTTCGTGCCGACGAAATAGCCCTGCGTCTCGAGCGTCTGGTCGTACCAGGCGACGGCAGTGTTCTCGCGGCCGCTACGAGGCGTGTCCAGTTCACCCTTGGCATTCGTGGCGAGCGGGTCGATCGGGGCGTCGATACCGAAACGCGGGTACTTGAAGCGCACTACTCCGCCGTTGAACGGCGTCGGGGTCGCTGTCGGCGAAGACGTGGCTGTAGGGCCTGCCGTTTCCGTGACGGACGGCGAGGCCGTCTCCGAAGCCGAAGCCGAAGCCGACGCGGTTGGCGTCTTCTTCGAATCATCTCCGCCCGAACAGGCGACTCCGGCGAGGAGCATGACCGCGCCGAGGGC
>JBBQGT010000014.1:0-34275 GCA_038323265.1 Tepidiformales bacterium | reverse complement strand
CACGGTGTCCGAGAAGACGAGCGGCTGGCCATCGATTTGGAACTCGATATCACCGAGCACGTTGAGGTTGAAGCCGGTCGCGGTGATGACGATATCCGCCTCGAGCTCTTCGCCAGACTTCAGCAGGACGCCTCTCTCGGTGAACGTCTCGATCTCGCCGGTGACGATCGATGCCTGGCCCGCCCGCACGCCGCGAAAGATATCGCCGTCAGGGACGAAGGCAATGCGCTGGCGCCAGGGGCGGTAGCTCGGCGTGAAATGCGTTTCGACGTCGAAGTCGGGGCCGAGATAGGCGCGCACTCCCGCAATCAGTTCGCGCTTCACCTCCTCCGGTTCTTCGAACGAACGCCGCGTGAAGGTTGCCTGGTCGAACAAGATCTTGCGCCGCACGATCTCGTGGATCCAGGTTTCGTCGATCTGCAGTTCGCGCAGCGTATCGGCCAGGTCGTTCTGGTTCCGGCCCGGAATGAAATAGGTGGGCGAACGCTGGAGCAACGTGACGTGTCCGCAATCCGCGGCAATCGCGGGTACGAGCGTCGCCGCTGTCGCCCCCGACCCGATGACGAGCACCTTCTTGCCGGCGTACGCCAGGTCTTCGGGCCAGGACTGTGGATGCACCAGCTGCCCCTTGTACTGCTCCATGCCGGGCCATTCCGGCGTGTAGCCTTCCGAATGGCGGTAGTAGCCCTGGCACATCCACAAGAAGTTCGCCGTGAAGCGCTGCGTTTCGCCCGTGTCCGAACGTACCGCTTCGATCGTCCAACGATTTTCTTCGCTCGACCATTGCGCGGAGGCGATTTTGTGGTCGTAGCGAATGTGGCGCTCAAGGTCGTTCTCTTCGATCACTTCGCCCATGTACTTGCGGATCTCGTCCGCGCTGGCGATCGGCGCGCTCGTCCACGGTTTGAACCGGTAGCCAAACGTGTAGAGGTCGCTATCCGACCGGATCCCGGGATAGCGATGCGTCCACCAGGTGCCGCCGAAGCTATCCAGTGCCTCCAGCACGACAAAGCTCGTCCCCGGTCGCTGCTGCGTGAGGTGGTAAGCGGCGCCCACGCCGGAGATACCCGCCCCGACGATCAGGACGTCGAAGTTCTCGGTCTGCACCGGCGTGGCGAGCGTTTCAGTCGCTGTCATTGAATTCCTCCGTCCCTTTCGGCGTTGCCGCTGATATTAGCTCGCCCCAAAGTCCCACGTTTCGCCCAGCCGGTATTTTCGCAGGGCGGCTCGAGCGACTACCATCCGGTGCACCTCATCCGGGCCATCAGCGATGCGCAGCGTGCGCGCGGACTTGTACATCGCCTGCAGCGGCGTGTCCGAGGTTACTCCCATTGCCCCGTGTACCTGGATCGCTTTGTCGATCACATCGCAGGTCACGTTCATCACGAAGAACTTGATCATTGAGACTTCGGTCCGTGCTTCGTCTCCCGAGTCGATCTTGTTGGCCGCCTGCATGGTCAACAGGCGGGCAGCCTGGATGTTCACCAGCGAATCGGCGATCCAGTTCTGGACGGTCTGCTTTTCAGCGAGCGGGCCGCCGAATGCTTCACGGTTCAGCGAACGCGTGACCATCAGGTCAAACGCGCGCTGGGCCTGGCCAAGTGCGCGCATGCAGTGATGGATGCGCCCAGGCCCGAGCCGCCGTTGGCTGAGCTTGAACCCCGCCCCTTGCGGCCCCAACAGGTTGGTGACCGGCACGCGCACGTTGTCGTACAGGATGACCGGATGGTTCGATTCCGGTTCGCCCCACACTTCTACGCGCCGTTCGAGGATGAACCCCGGAGTATCAGCCGGGACGATGATCTGGCTCATGCGCGTATGAGGGGGCTGCTCCGGGTCGGTCACGCACATGACGATGGCGAACGAGGCCCCGTAACCGCCCGAACTGAACCACTTCCGCCCATTAATGACGAATTCATCGCCCTCGCGCACGGCCGTTGTCTGGAGGCCAGTCGGGTCTGCGCCAGAGACTGCCGGCTCCGTCATCGAGAAGCACGAGCGAATGTCCCCGTTGACAAGCGGCTTGAGCCAACGCTCTCTCTGCTCGGGTGTGCCGTACTGGTGCAGGATCTCGGCGTTGCCCGAATCCGGAGCCTGCGAGCCGAAGGCCCGCGGAGCATACGCGCTGCGCCCGATGATCTCGTTGAGGTAAGCGTAGGGAAGGAATCCGATGCCCATCCCGCCCGCGTCGGCGGGCAGGTGCGGCGCCCAGTAGCCCATCGCCTTCGTCCGCGCCTGGAGCTCCTTCATCAACTTGTCGGCCTCGGCGCCACCATGCTCGAAGAGCGGCTCATTCGGGTAGATAAATTCGTCCATGAACTCGCGAACCACGCGACGACGGTCGTCCGTTTCGGTGGAGGTCGTCAAAGTCGTGTCTGTCATCTGGCTGAGTCCCTTTCTGGTGTGCAGCGGTGGTCGCGCCGAGCCCGACCTGTCGCACATTTGAGCATCCCGTTGCTGAGGAGCGTAAGGGGAGGGAAGCGTGGGCGTAGGGCCGAACGGCCCTCGTCGCGGTACCGCTCGGACGGCAGAAACGTTCAACTCTCTCTCGATGAGGGGCGCTTTCGTAGGCTCAGGTCCTCGGCAGGCCGCAGCCTCTGTGAGCAATTTCACAGAACTTCGCAACTCGCCTCTTGATTTTCAGTCCAAAGTGAACGATTATTCATTCAGTGAATGAACAAGCATTCACTCAGGAGGCAACCCACCATGTTTTTCGACGAACTCGCAACTGTCCGCGCCAACGAACTGCGCGCCAACGAACAGACCATCAGCAATCGCATGCAGTGGGCTGAAATTCGCACCATCGACCGCCTTGAGAAAGCCCTGCGCACCGCGCGCGGCCGCTTCAACTCTGGCAGCATCCCGGTCCTCAAGACCAACTAAGTCAGACCGCTCTCCGGCTGCTGCCGCATCGCTCTCCGGTGTGTGCAGCCGCCGGGCGGTGTATAAACTCCCTCAGGAAGTTCTCGCAATGGCCAAAGTCTCCGACGCCCACCTCGCAGCCCGCCGGCGCAGCATCGTCGTCGCCGCCTGCGAAGTGTTCTCGCGAAGGGGCGTCGAAAGTGCGACGATGGCCGAGATCGCCTCTGAGGCTGGCCTTTCCCCCGGCGCCCTCTACCGCTACTTCGAAAACAAAGAGCAACTGGCCAACAGCTGCATGAGCGAAAACGCCGCCGACCTCGAAGATCAGTGGATGCGTCTGCCAGACGAAACGACTGACGCCCTGCGCGAATTCCAGGACCTCTCCCGCAAAACTTTTGGCACCCTGAACGACCCCGAGGAGCAGACCCACACTCTCCTCATGCTCGAACACATCGTCATGGGAGTGCGCCAGGGCGATGGGGAACTCGCTGACCTTCAAGCAGGCTTCGCAAAGACCCGCGAAGGCATTCGCCAGCGTCTCGCACTGGCCAAGGAACGCGGCCAGTTGCCGAAGGGCCTCGATCCCGAACTTGTAGCCGGCGCCCTCTTCTCCTTCTATCTCGGGGCGCGCGTTTCCAAAGCAGTCGATAGCGAAATCGACACCGACGGCCAGCTCCAGCAGATGTTCGGCCTTCTTGCCGACATCTCACCCGCGCCCGTCGCTTAGTCGTCCGTTCCTAGACTTCCACTTCGGCCACCAGCGCAAAGTGATCGCTCGGGTATAGCGTGGCGTCGTGTGCTGCTGGCTGATTGCAGGCTACGCGAGCCCTGAGCACGCCAATTTCGCCCTTCATCCAGATGTAATCCAGGCAGTTCGGGTCGCCGTCAGTGTCCATCGTTTCGGCCTGGATGCCGGAAGGCCATGTCACCGCCGGCTCGTCATCGTGTACTTCGTAGTAGGCCGAAGCGAACCCGGCTTCCAGCATCGCCGCGTACGTTGGCTCCGACGGCGGCGCGTTGAAATCGCCGACTACCACCGTGGCATTCGCCGCGGGCGCCTCCCCCATCCAGGCGAGGATCGCGCGCGCCTGCTCTTCGCGCACCGCTGCGTCCGCCGGCACGTGGTGCAAATGCGTATTCGCAAACCAGAGCATCCGCTGGCCGGGCAACGCCACCAGCACGCGCAGTGCCACGCGGCCCGTGCTCAACCGCAACTCTTCGTGCGAAACCACTTCACCCACTCCAACGAGCGTCGCCAGCCCGCCCATCGGGTGCGTCTCCATCCGCGCATCGAAGCTGCGGTAGTGGCGTTCTGGCATTTGCGCGCTCAGGAAATCGTCCTGGCGTGGGTCGCTGAACACCACTTCCTGCAGTCCCACGATGTCCGCGCCGAGGCTCGCGAAGCCCGCGCCCAACAGCGGCTTGCGTTCCTTATAACGGTCGTTGATGTTGCGGATGTTGAAGGTGGCGAGCGTCAGTTTCACGGCGCGGAGTGTACGGCGTCTTAGCCGCGCAAGCAGCCCGAAATGCGCAATCCCTGCACGATACGCGGCCCAATGCCCTCGGGCGCGTCCATCTCCAGCGTCATGATCGCGATAGCATCCACCAGCGGACTGGCCGAAAGCGCGGCCAGCGTCTCATCGAAGGCCGCCCAGGCATCATCCATTAGTCCGCCCGCGAGCCGCTCGCGTAGCCGCTGCGGTAGGCGCATGCCGATGCGCGTTTCCAGCTTCTCGGCCGCCCCAATCGTCAGCAGCGGCATGACCATGGCCACCACCGCAGTCTCGGGCGCGGCAGCCTTCACCGCCTCGGCCGCCGGGCGCAGCGCTTCCAGGTCGAATACGGGCTGTGTTTGGACGTAGCTGGCGCCGGCCTTCAGTTTGGGCCAGAGATTGCGCATCGCCGCCGCCGCGTCCGGCGCGTACTGGTTGAGCGTCGCGCCGATGGTTGCACCGGGCATCAGGTCCCGGGCCATGGCCACGGTCTCGCGAATCGTCGGCGTATCGGCGCCATCGCCGCTGGCATGATCGCCGCGAATGCAGAGCAACTGATTGATGCCGCCGGCCGCTGCTGATTGCATCTGCGCGCGCACGTCCTCGCGGCTCGCCCCGCGCGTTACCAGGTGCCAAACAGGCTCGAACCGTCCGCCGCGCAGCTGCAGCGATGCTTCCAGGCTCGATTGCCGCCCCGGCCGCTGAATGACGTTCACCACCGATACCGCTTCGCCGAGCAACTCGGCCCGGCGCAGGAGAACTCCGGGCAACGCCTTCTGCGGCGGCGTAATCTCCAGCGCAACAGGAAACTGGCCCGCGCGCAGGGACTCGGCGAACGTCATCCATCCAGACTGCCAGACGCCGGGCAAACCGCAAAGGCACCGTCGATCGCAACGCCTCCCCCCAAACGGCCCGCCCGGCCAAGGAACTAAGCACTAAGTACTTAGCCCCATGAGTCCTTCACTACTGCACCGTGATAATGCCCGTCATCTGGTCAGGATGAATGTCGCAACGGAACTTATAGGTCCCGGCGCTCGCGGGCGTAAACGTCAGCGTGCCTTTCTTCCCGGCGTTCACGATCTCCGGGTCGGAAACTACCGATTGCGGGCCGTCGTAATTCCCGTCAGCCTGTGCGATGCGCATGTTGTGCGGCAACTTGCCGTCGTTCGAAAGGTCGAACGTTGTTTTCTGACCCGCCTTCACGGTATAGGACGTCTGAGCGAACAGGTTGTCCTTCATCGAGACCTGTGGGTTTCCGGTTGCCGGCGGGGCCGTACTCGCCGCGGCTTTCGTCGGTGTGGCGGTTGGTGCGCTAGCCGCACCTGGCGTTGGCGTCGCCATGTCGTGGCCCGTGGCTGCGGCGCCTGCCACGCCACTCAATGACTTGAACGTTTTCGGGTCGTCCGGGCCTTCCACGTGCAGCGTGCCCACGGCGCCCTTGGAGACGCGGATGATCGCGTGATCGACAAGCTTGTAGTCGCCGGGCACATCGAGCTTGAACTCCGTGATCGCCGCACCGCCCGGCGGCACTAGCACCGTCTGCACGTCCTTCAGCGGCGGGCTCAAAAGCGTGCCGTAGTTCCACGCCATATCGAAAATCTCGCCGATGACGTGAAAGCTTGAAATCAAGTTCGGCCCGCCATTCGCGACGTACAGCCTCACCGTCTCGCCAACTTTCGCCTTCAAGGCGTTGTCGCCGATGAGTGATTTCGTGTTGCCGTTGAACACCACGTACTCGGGCGCTTCGGCCATCAGCTTGTCCATGTCCAGGTCCTGCTGTCCCTTGGCCCCGTTCGCGCCAGTCGTATAAAACTCGCTCTGGGCGATGTAAAACTCATGGTCCACCGGCGGCAATGCGACAACCGGGTCGATGAGGATGGCGCCGAACATGCCGTTCGCAATATGGTCGGCCACAATCCCAGCGGCGCAGTGGTAGACGAACAGGCCTGGGGCCTTCGCCTGGAACTCAAACGCCTTCTCTTCTCCCGGCGCCACGTTGGTCACGCCAGCGCCGCCGCCGGGCCCGTTTACGGCATGCAGGTCGATGTTGTGCGTTGAGATGTTTTTCGAGTTGTTCTTCAGGCGCACCTCCACGGTGTCGCCCACCCGCGCCCGGATCATCGGGCCAGGCACGGTGCCGTTAAATGTCCATTCGGTGTACGTCACGCCGGGGGACACCTCGGAGGTCACTTCCAGCGCCTCAAGGTTCACCACCACATGCGTTTGCCCGCGAGCGTGCCCGGCCGGCACCCCGGGCGCCGCTACCAGCGTCTGCGTAATCACCGGCATTGGGTCATCGGCACACGCGGCTGCCAACGGCACAACCGCAAGCACTGGAAGTATCAGCTTTCGCCAAACAGTAGATCGTTTCAATTGTTACTCCTCCGCGCAGAATGCTCGTCGGCACACGGCGCTGCTAGGAGTGTCACTCTAGCCACCGTCGCGCCACAGGGCCGAACGGCCCGGATTAGAGGACTACCCGGCGTCTCGCTGGAAACACCTTCGGGCTCGATCTCGCTGGGTCAAGTTTTCAGTAGTAGCTATTTCGACCGTCGACAGGGGGAACCCGCGTTCAAGCTGCGAAGGGGAGAGGATGACCGAGCCCACCGATTCGAACAACGCGCGGCAGGCCCACTCACCGCGGCCAGGGGTCCTCGTTCGCGCAGCCACCGATGGTGGCCAGGAGAACTAAGCACCGGGCGATAAGCACTTCCTCCTTGGTTCCTGAGTCCTCGTCCTTGAGTCCGTATACTCGCGCAATGCAGATCTGGTCTTCTCGCGACGGCGTTTGGCATCAAGGCGAACTGGAAGGCGCGGACTTCGCGTGGTTCGATATCACCGGCAGAGATGACCCGGCCCTCAATGACCTGGCGGTGCGTTTCCAGCTACATCCGCTCTCCGTGGAGGACTGCCACTCGGAGTTGCCGCATGCCCCCAAGATCGACGACTTCGGCGAACACCTGTTCATCGTCTTCCACGGCGTGATGGACGGGGCGGGCGGCCGCGAGACCGAGGAGCTCGATGTCTTTCTTGGCCAGGAGTTCCTGATCACCTACCAGGACAGGCCGATCTTCGTCCCCGGCGCCGATGGCGATCAGCCAGTCGCAGAGGTCGTGATTTCGGCGCTACAAAACGGGATCGGCGTCCGCCCCGGGCCAGATGGCATGCTCTACGAACTGGCGGACCGGGTGGTTGACGCCATCCTCCCGCGCGTCAACGCCCTCGCCGAGCAGCTCGATGCAATTCACGACGAGATCCTCGCCAGCGGCCACGACCGTGCCCAACACCGCGACATCCTTGCGGTCCGCGCCCGCGCCGGGCACATTCGCCGCGTGCTGACGCCCGAGCTGGCGGCTATCCAGCGCCTCAGCCGTGGCGGCTTCCCCGAGATTTCAGAACCGAACCGCATCTACTTTCGTGACATCTACGACCACCTGGTGCGCGCCGACCTCGCTCTCCAGGGCCTCCGCGAAGACACCGAAGTGGCCATCTCCACCTACCTCAGCGCGATCAACAATCGCCTCAGCGAGGTGATGAAGGTGCTCGCCGTGGTCAGCGCCCTCCTGTTGCCGGGCACGGTCATCACCGGCGTCTTCGGCACCAACTTCGATAACGTCCCGGGCCTACACAGCGGGATCGGCTTCACCGCGATGATGTCCGCCATGGGCGCCATCGCCATCGGCATGGGCCTCTACTTCAAGAAGAAAGGCTGGTTCTAGGCATGCGGCGGCCGCGGCGGAGTCGGCGGACCAAGAAGACGAGTTCGCCCTCCGGCCTGACCTCCGCCAACCTGCTACCTTAGCCAACACATGCAAGCTCTTCGCTTTTTCGAACCCGGTAACGTCGCCGTCGTGGATGTGCCCTCGCCGGTGCCGGACCCCGGCGAGGTGGTCCTGAAGGTTCACGCCACGGGCCTCTGCAACAGCGATATTCGCGTCTACCTCGGCGAGAAGAAGGCGGCCGCCGGCGTCATCCCCGGCCACGAACTCTCGGGCGAAGTCGCGGCCACCGGCCCAGGCGCCGAGGCGACCCTCGGCGAGACCGTCTCCGTCTGCCCCATCGTCTGCTGTGGCAGCTGTTCGTTCTGTCGCGAAGGCTATCGCAACCGCTGTCCCTCCCGCCGCACGCTCGGCTACGACCTCGATGGCGGCATCGCCGAGTTCGTACGTATCCCCGCGAAACTAGTGGCGATGGGCCACTTGCTGCCCATGGACCCGGCCACGCCATCGCATTTGCGCGCCCTGCTCGAACCGTTCGCTTGCGTCCTGAACTCCGTCGAATCGCTCGCCATTGACGCCGCGACTCCCGTCGCAATCGTCGGCGGTGGGCCCATGGGCCTGCTCCACCTGATCGCAGCGCGCGCCTACGGTGCGGGTCCGGTGATCGTCATCGAACCGGAACCAGAGCGCCGCGCGGTCGCCCTCGAACTCGGCGCAGATGCTGCCGTCCCACCAGACGACGCGCTCGCGGTAGGCATGGAGATGACGAAGGGCGAAGGCTTTCGCGCCGTTGCCCTCGCGGCGGGCATCGCCGATGCCGTGCCGTTGGCTCTTGGGCTGGCGCGGCGATTGGGCGCGATCAACCTTTTCGCTGGTTTCCCTCCGGGCGCCGTCCACTCGCTGGACCTGAACAAAGTGCACTACGACGAAGTGCGCATTCTCGGCACCCAGAATGCCCCCTTTAACCTCTACGCCAAGTCCGCGACGCTAATCCCCAGGCTGCCGTTGCTCAGCCGCGTGGTCACCAACCAGTACACCCTGGCCAACGCCGCCGAGGCCTACACCGCGCGGCTCGGCAAGTCCGGCCTCAAGAGCGCGATCGTCCTCCAGCCCTGAGATCCAAAACGGAGGCCACCTTTGCAGGTGACCTCCGTCAGGAGAACGGGCTCGTGGGAGATGAAGCCGCGGGCTTCTGAAGTTATTCGCCGCCCGCCACGCCAGCGGCGTAGCCGAACGATGGCTTGAGCGCCGGGGCCGCTGCGACAGGCTCTTCGCTGTGCCCTTCGACTGAAATCTCCGGCAGCCAGTTGAGCCACGCGGGCAGATACCAGTTCTTCGAGCCGAGCAGTTCCATGCTCGCCGGCACCAACACCGAGCGGACGATGGTGGCATCGAGGAAGACTGCGACCGCCAGGCCGAAGCCCACCTGCTGCAGTTCGACCATGTCGCCCATCGCAAACCCGCCGAAGACAATCATCATGATGGCAGCCGCGCCGGTGATGATGTGCGCCGTCGAGCGCAGGCCGTAGCTCACCGCTTCACCGTTGTCGCCCGTCTTCAGGTAGCGCTCGTGAATGCGGCTCAAGAGGAATACGTGGTAGTCCATCGAAAGGCCGAAGAGAATGGCGAACAAGAAGATTGGCAGGAAAGCAGCGATGCTGTCCGTCTGGCGGAAGCCCATCAGATTTGCGCCGATGCCTTCCTGGAAGACGAGCACCAGCAGCCCGTAAGCAGCGCCCACGGAAAGCAGGTTCATGATGATGACCTTCACCGGGATGACGATGGACCGGAAGACCATCATCAACAGGATGAAGCTCAAGACCAGGACGAACGCTACCACAATTGGCAAGTAGTGGGTCATGGTGTTCACGTAGTCAACGGTTTCGGCTGTGCCGCCGCCAACGTTCACTTCGGCCCCCGTGGCGTTGAAGGCTTTCGGAATGTAGTTGTCGCGCAGCCGGGCCACGCTCTTGCGAGCCTCGCTGCTCAGGCTGTCGCCCTTCAGCAGGACGTCGACCACACCAACGGTGCCCGCCGGGTTGGCCTCCAACTCGCTGCTGCCAGTGAAGCCTGCGTCGTTGTTGATGCTCGCCCGAAGCGTCTCCACTGCCTGGATGAAGGCTGGCGAGTTCACATCGCCTTCGATAACAACGTGCGTGGGGGCCAGGCGGCCGGCGCTGAAGTCCGAATCGAGCACCTTGAAGGCCTGGACCGGTTCGAGTTGGGCGGGCAGGTCCCGCAGCCCGGGGTTGCCGAGGTTGATGGCCGCGAACGGTGCCGCTGCTGCTAGCAGCACCACCACCGAGGCGACAACGCTCACGACTGGATGACGGGTGACGACCTCGGTGGTCTTGCCGAAGAAGCCCCCGGAGCTTTCGTGCGACCGCTGCTTGCCGCGGCCCGGCAGGCGAAGCCAGTTCACCCGGTCGCCAATCAGGCTGAGGAGCGCGGGCAACAACGTCAGCGCAACCGCGACGGCGCCGATGACCGATGTGATGGCGCCGAGCGACATTCCGCGGAATTCGCTGCCAGGGACGATGAGCAGGCCGGACATCGCAATGATGACCGTGATGCCCGAGAACAGGACCGCGCGGCTGGCGGTGTTGCCCGCCGCTGCAATCGCTTCAACCTTCGGGCGCCCGGCGGCCCGTTCTTCGCGGAAGCGTTCGATGATGAAGAGCGTGTAATCGATGCCCACGGCCAGGCCGATCATCGTGATCATGTTGATAACGATGCTGCCGATACCGAAGAACTTGCTCCGCAGCGCCGTCAGGCCCACCGAAATCAGGATCCCGAGCAGGCTGAGGATGACTGGCAGGCCAGCTGCCACGGCTGCCCCAAAGACGATGATCAGCACCAAGCGCCACCGGCAGGCCGATCATCTCGGCGCGGGCGAGGTCGCTTTCGAACGATTCGCCGATCGCCTTGCTCAAGCTGCCATCGCCAACGGCCTGCACCGTGTATCCCTGGTCGCTGTTGGCCTTGAGCACTTCCAATAGCGGCTCGACGGTGATTGGGGCGTCCAACACTTTGCCGGTTAGGCCCACCCCAAGGATCGTCTTGTGGCGGTCCGCGCTTACGAGCGTCTCATCGCCGGTTTCGTAGTAGCTGGCAACGCCGTCCACTTCCTTGTGCAGCCCGCGAAGGTCGCTGACCACTTTGGCGACGAACGCCTCGTAGGCCGGGTTATCCACGGTTTGCGTGGCGTTTTGGATGACGATCGTTTCGCTCAGGGTGTCAGCGCCAGGGCGCACGTCCCGCTCGAGGACGGTCTTGGCTTTCGCCGATTCCGTCCCCGTGATGGTCGATGAATCGTCGAACTTGAGCTGCGAGGCGGCGACCACCGCAGCCACGATGAACAGCAGCCACACGCCAATCGTGAGCCACGGGTGGTTCGCGCTCTTGCGTGCGAGCCGGTCGGGTGAGAGGAATCCAAACATCTGTCTCGTTCTCCTGAGTGCGGGCGGTCTGCCCGGGGTTCGCAGGTAGAGTGCTTGGCTTCGCAGCGGCCACCATCCACTGCGCGGATGAGAAGGTCGCGCGCTTTCGGAGGAGTAGGCGCTGGTCCTAAAGGCTGACCCGAACCTGAAACATGTGAAGTACATCTCACACGGAGGTCTTGGGCCTACCCCGGCTAACTAAGTCGCTGTGCCTCTGTGGTTCAAAACCGCCGTCGCCGCCTCAGTTCGTGGCCTTGCGCGCCGCCAGCCGCTGCTTCGCGGCGTACGTGACCATATCCGTGATGCCCATCAGGCCCTGGCCCTTGCCCATCGAAATCTCCCGCCCAAAGACAGTCATCACTGCCTCCGGGCTAACCGCCGCAACTTGCTCAAGAGGCTGCCCGCTGAGCGTCTCATCAAGGATCACGGACCACGCCTTGGCCGAAAGGCCCTGCGGGTTCTCCACGGCGAAGTGGAACTTCAACGTCCCGTCCGGCAGCTCCTCCGGGAACACGAAAGCCTCCGATTCGCAACGCGTCACGTGGTTCTCTTCCGGGAACGGCCGCTCCGCGATCGTTGGCGGCACATCCTTGAACTCGTCGGCGAACTCGATCAGGAGTTCCGCGCGCTCGTTGCGGTCGAGGCCGTTGAAATCGTTGAGGACGTCCTGGAAAGCCTTCGGTACTTCGGTCACAGATCCATTGTAATCGAACCAACGGGGCCGAACTCAGGGGGCCACGGAGAAAACTTGCCCGCTCACGGGCTGGCGGCCGGAGCACTCGGCATCCCCAACGGCCGTTGCCTATACGCTTTTGTCGCACCCGGACGAATACCTAATAGGGTGTTCCCTGATTCCTGGGTACAGCCTCAAGGCCAAGACTTTGAATGTGGTAGACCATCCCAACCCGATCGAAAGCGAACTGAGCGCCGCGCAGCGCTCGATCCTGCTCGACCTCGCCCTCCTCGTTAACGAGCGACGGAGTGCGGCCGACGTTTATGGGCTTTTTTTGGCACGCATGAGGGAAGTGGCTGACTTTGAATTCAGCGCACTCCTCAGCATCGACGCCGACAGCGAAACGCTGCGAGTACTCGGACGTTTCCCCAACTGGGCGGGATCGGTCCCGGTCGGGGACTCGTGGCCGGCGGGGGCCTTCCCGGATGCGTGGCTGAACGCGGGCGGCGACGGCGCGGAGTTCGTCCCCACGGTCTCCGGCGAAACAGAACTCGAACGCCGCCTGGCCAATCGCGGCCTGGGGCACGCCTGGGGCGCAACGCTCTACGTGGGGGACGCGCCAGCGGGCCTGCTGGTATTCGCCCGTCGTGACGCTGCGCCTGTGGCGCCGAAAGAGGTCGCCTTCTTCCGTGCCGCTGGCCGCCTGCTGGCTTCCGCCTTCGCCCAGGATTCGCTTCTCCGCCGCGCCGAGCGCGACGCCGTCCGCGGCCAGCTGCTCCA
This sequence comes from Tepidiformales bacterium, assembly GCA_038323265.1. GTDB lineage: Bacteria > Chloroflexota > Dehalococcoidia > Tepidiformales > Tepidiformaceae > PNKC01. The sequence continues at coordinate 21,308 of JBBQGT010000014.1, read as the reverse complement.
TGAACTCGCTGTGCTGCTCAACGCTGGCGAACCGGTCGCTGCTCTCTTCGAACGCATGCTGGTGCTGATCGAACGCGCCATCCCGCTCGATTACGTGGTGCTCGCCGCCGCTGGCAAAGATGACGCGTTCGAAGTCCTCGGATCCTTCCCGCCCGAAGCGGCGCCAAACGGCAGCCTCTTCGGCATCGGGACGCTCGCGCATGAGCGTGTCTTGCTCAGCGACGAAGGTGTCCTCGATTTCGAAGCTGGAGAGAGCGAAGGGCAGTGGGGCGCCTACTTCAAGAGCGTCGGCGTGGATCGCGCCCTAGTCTGCACACTGCGCGAAGGCGGGCTCCCTGTTGGCTTGCTCACCGTTGGCCGGGGCGCCAGCGCCTGTTTCTCCGCCGATGAACAGGAGTTCGCCCGCCGGCTGGCCACGATCCTCGGCCAGGCGATCGCCAACGAACGCCGAATCGCTCGTTCCCACGCGGCCGCCGCCCGTGCGCGAGTACTCAACGAACTCTCCGTTCTGCTCAATGACGGCGAGACAGTGGAGGCCATTTTCGAGCGCCTGGCAGCCATCCTCGAAGGAGCCCTCGAATTCGATTACGTGGGCATCGGCGCCTGCACGATCCCAGACCACCTGCGCCTTGTTGGCGTCCGCCCGCCACTGCTGGGCGAAGTAGGCAGCGAAATCAACTTAGGCGAAGCAGCGATCGCGATCATCGCTTCCACTCCCGGGGCAGCGGCGTTCGTCGCCGCGCGTTCCAAATCTCCGGCGGTGGCGCCGCTCGCCGCTGCGGGAATCGCCCACGGCGCTACCGCCGCCCTGCGTGACGGCAACGAGATGCTCGGCGCCTTCACCGTGGCCCGAAAGCGAGACGAGCCGTATGCCCCTGAAGACCTTGAATTCATCCGTCTCCTGGGCACCATGCTGGGCCAATCTATGGCTAGCCAGCGCCGCATTGAACGCGCCAGTGCGGAAGCCGCCCGTAAACGCCTGCTCAACGAAGTAGCGCTCCTGGTGAACGCGGGCGAGCCCGCTGGTGGCTTCTTCGACCAACTGAGCGAACTGCTCTCCGCCGCCATGCCCTTCGAGAGCATGGCTCTGCTCCTTCCCGAACCGGGCGGCCTCAACATGCGGGTGGCCGGCTCGCTCCGTTCCAACAGTTTGAAACCTGGCGTGCTGGTTCCACTGTCAGCCCTGGGCGTTGATACCTCGGCGGAAGGCAACACCGTGAGCGAACAGGATGCCTCGGCAATGGTCTCGCCATTGGCTCGTGCCGCTGCCGCCAGTGGGGTTCGCCGGATCGCCACCGCCACCATGCGCGATGGACAGCGCCTGAGTGGGATTCTCGCCGTCGGCCGTCTCACCAACCGGCCATTCACAGCGCCTGAATGCGAAATCCTCCACCTCCTCGGCACATACCTGGGTCAGTCGTTGGCTAACGAACACCGGCTGGAAGAAACGCGCATGCAGGGAGCACGCAGCCTGCTTCTTTCAGAAGTCGCCGTTCTTCTCAACGATGGCAAGCCCACCGAGGACGTATTCGCCCGGGTGGTTGACCTCATGCGTCCGATCCTTCGCTGGGACCGCTGCTCGTTGTTGATGAGGGGCGAAGCCACTGGCGATTTCATCGTCCGGAAGTCGTTCCCGGGCACTTCGCTGTTCGAGGGGATGGTCGTTCCCTTCGCATCGATCCCCATCTCGGGCGATCGCTGGGCGACTGAACCTTCGCTCGTTTTCCGCCCCGCTGAAATGCCAATGGAGATCACGCAGCGCCTCGCCGATGAGGGGGCCGCGTGGGCCCTGACCTCCGCGCTTCGAGATGGGGCTCGCGTCCTTGGCCTGATTAGCATCGCACGCAACACGGATACCCCGTTCACTCCCGCCGATATCGCCCTCTTCGAATTCGTCGCCACCCTCCTTGCACGCTCCGTTGCCGCCGAACAGCGCATCGCCGCCACCGAGGCCGAAGCCGCGCGGGCCTCGCTCCTCAACCAGCTCGGCCTCCTGCTGAACGCCGGCGAAGACGTGGAGAAGCTCTTCGACCGGCTCCCGGCGATGCTCGGCAAGGCGGTCGACTTCGACTACGTGGGGATGGCCGTTGAGGCCGGGCGCCCCGGATACCTGAAGGCCGTCGATTGGAATTCGCGGGAGCCAGTCAACCCCGGGCCCAAGTGGGTCAGTCGTGACGCTGTACGAATGGACTCGCCGCTGGCAAAGCCGGGGGCCGTCTTCCAGTTCCGCCCGGAAGCCCAGCCAACAGGGACCATCGCCGCCGAGTTCGCTCAAATGGGTGTCGGCCGCTCCGCCGTAGCCCTCCTTGGCACGCCCGAGCGGCAGTTCGGTATCCTCCACCTCGCGCGCGCCCGTCCCGAGCGCTTCCGTGACGAGGAGATGGCGTTTCTCGAGGTGGTTGCCACCTTCTTCAGCCAGGCCGTGGGCAACCAGCTGCGGCTCATCGAGTCAAATGCAGAGGCCGAAGAGCAGGGCGTCATCGCGGAGGTAGCTGCTGCCGCCGCCGCAGAAAGCGATCCCGGCGCTCTCGTCGGTGCCCTCCAGGCCCTGCGCCGCCTTATCCCCCGGCCGTTCGCCGCCTTCGGCTACTTGGACGGTGACGAAGTCGCTTACCCCGCGCCCGGCGGCGAGATCACGCGTTGGCCGATCGACCAACCTTCGTATAGCGCCTTGAAGTCCGGGCAAGTCAGCGAGCCTGAAATCCCAGATGATTTCCCAAAGGACGACATCCTGCGGTCCGCCGGGGTGCATGCGCTTTCTCATACCGTCGCCCGCTCTGGCGGACTCGTGGTTGGATTCTTACTAGTCGGTTCTCGCCAGGAGGGCTTCGTTTTCGAAGAGCGCGAACTGCGCATTCTGCGCGTCGTCGCCCAGATCGTCGGTCCGGCGATGGAAAACGCCCGTGCAGCCCAGCGCTCGCGCCTCGAAGCCGACGAACAACGCCTGCTCGCCGAAATCGCCACCGTGGCGGCAATCGAGACTGGCGAGGTTGCCCTGCTGGCGGCGCTCGTGAAGCCCGTCGGTTTCCTCGTCAGGCGTCCACTAGTGGGCTACGGCCACCTCGAAGGGGACGTTATCGCCTACCCCACGCCCGGCGAGAACGAGATTCTGCTGCCGTTGTCCGGCTTCGAAATGCGCGCTCGCGATTCGGGCTGCGCCGTCGGTTCCCCCGCGGACTTCCCGCCCGGGCATCCCGCCCACGGCTTCGGCGGGTACCAGATTTGTACGGTCGCCTACCAGGCCGGCGGCGCCGTCGCCGGCCTGCTCGCCGTGTCCAGCCGCGACGAGTCGTTCCGCTTCGGCGAACGCGAGCAGCGCATCTTCCGCCTCATCGCCCAGATCGTCGGCCCCGCAATGGAAAACGCGCGGGCCGTTGAGCGCGCCCGCATCGAAGCCGAAGAACAGCGCATCCTCGCCGAGGTGGCCGCCGTTGCTGCCCGCGAAACCGAACCGGTTGCGCTCCTTCGCGGGCTTGTGGCACCGCTCCGCGTCCTCCTCCCCCGGCCCTTTGTCGCCTACGCCCATCTCGATGGCGACAACCTTGATTGGGTCAGGGTGCCTGGTTCCACCCGCCGCCCGCTGACGGAACTAGCAAAATCTGCCCTGGAGTTCGGTCAATCCACCGGAGCCCCCGCGCCCAGCCACCCGGACGACATCAAAAGTCCCGTACTGCTCACCCACCTCTCCTACACCACCGCGCTTTCAGGAGGCCTGCCGATTGGTTTGCTCCACGTCGCCACGCGTGAGCCGGGCCACACCTTCGGCGAGCGCGAAAAACGCCTCTTCCGCCTCATTGCCCAGATCGTCGGTCCGGCCATGGAGAACGTCCGCTCTGCCCGGCGCGCAAAGGTCGAAGCCGAGGAGCAGCGCGTCCTTGCCGACGCAGCCTCAGCCGCTGCGCGGGGCTCCACCATCGCCGAAATCGTCGCCGCCCTGCCAGATGCTCTCTCCGCCTTCGTGCCCGGGGCCTTCACCCTCTATGGCCGTCTCGACGAGCACAGCATCATCTACGACACCGTCACCCCCGCGGTGACCGCCATCGTCGGCTCGGATGAGCTCCAGCTGCCGCTGAGCGCCGCCGGAGTGCAAGCGCGGGACGAAGGCCACGGCATGGGCTCCTTCGCCTGGACGCACGGCGAAGAGGCCCCCGCCAACTGGTCTGACCCCGCTGACGCCCACCTGGACGTCATGCGCCGCCTCGGCCGCACCTTTGGCATACACCAGTACTGCCTGCTTCCATACCACGCCGCGGGGGCGCCAGTTGGTTTGCTCATGGTTGCTAGCACGGATCCGGCGTTTACCTTTCAGCCCGAACACATCGCCCTACTTGCCCGCGTCGCCCAGACCGTCGGGCCGGCCATCGAGGCCGTTCGAGCCGCCGCCAACATCGCTCGCCAGCGCGAACTCTACGACCTCATCATTCGCTCCCTCACCGAAGGCGTCATCCTCCTCGATCTCAAGGGCCAGCTGGTCTTCGCGAACGCTTTTGGGACAACGCTCTTCGAGGCAGTGAATCCCGGCGGGGTGGCCAAGAGCTTCGAGGATCTCATCCCGCTCACTCCGGAAAGCGTGCGAGCGAACTTCAGCCGCTCCATTCGCGAAGGCATTGCCACCAGCGGCCGCACGAAGATGGTCATCGAGGGCAAGGACCGCTGGATCGATTACGAACTGGCGCCGCTCCATGACGGCCATTCGAAGCTCTTGATCGTTACCGGCGATGTCACAGCCACCGTCCGCCGCGAAATCGAACAGCAGACGCAGCGCGACCAGTTGGCCCAGGCGTCTCGGCTCGTAGCCCTCGGAGAATTAATTGGCGGCGTGGCGCACGAACTCAACAACCCACTGACTGCCGTCCTCGGCTTCTCCGAAATCCTTGCCCAGGCCCCCGCAGCAGCCGGCCTCGGCGAGGAGATCGCGATCATCCAGAAGGAAGCCCTGCGCGCCCGCAACATCGTCCGCGACCTGCTCTTCATCGCGCGCCCGTCTCCCGTTGAGCAAGCGGAAGTAGCTCTGAGCGATGTGGTCGGGCACATCGAACGCCTACGGCGCGCAGCCTGGATGCGCGCCGGAATCGCCGTCGAGATCGACATCGATGGGGATGCCTGCCACGTCTGGGGAAACGAACATCAACTCGCGCAGGTGCTCCTCAACCTGATAACCAACGCCGAGCACGCCCTGGAAGGCGGAGGCAGCATCTTCATCGGGGGGCGCTGCACCGATGCGAACGTTGAAGTCACCGTGCGCGATACGGGCGTTGGCATGACCCTCGAAATCGCCGAGCGCGTCTTTGAACCGTTCTTCACAACCAAGCAATCAGCCGGTACGGGACTCGGACTCAGCCTTTCCCGGACCATCGTCCTCTCGCACGGCGGAACGCTCTCCGTCGAATCTCAGCTAGGAGTGGGCACTACGTTCACCGTCTCGCTTCCGGTGCACACCCCGCGAATGGCCGAACCCCCCGCGCCCCCGCCTTCGCCTGCTGGCGGCCCCATGCGCGTCCTGGTCGTTGATGACGAACCGAGCCTGCGCAAGGTCTGCCAACGGCTCGTGGTCAGCATGGGCCACGAATGTTCGGTTGCCGAAGGCAGCGCCAGCGCTGTCGCCCTCGCGTCGGTCGATGACTTCGACGTCGTCCTCTGCGATTACCGCCTCGCCACGGAAACCGCGGACGCTGTCATCGCTGGTTTCGTGAAGCATGCCCCCCAACTTATCGAGCGCACCGTGATCGCCACGGGAGCCACTACGGATGCGGGCGTGGTGGATCTGACCACGCGCTTCGGCCTCCGGCTGATGGCCAAGCCCTACGGCGGCGATGAACTCGCGGGCCTCATCGCGGACGCCTACCGCCGCCGGGCCTCCTGAGCGCGGCCGCTGCCGGTCACGGTATACTTGGGCCTCCACCTCAACCCCGGAGGAACCATGGCTGAAGCTCAGGCCAGTGCGCAGGCCCACGTTCGCCTGACCCTCTTTGCAGACCTCAAACGCTACCTCCCAAAGGACGAGAATGAGCCCCTCAACTTCCACGTGGAACCGGGTACAACAGTCCGCATGCTGCTCGCCCAGGCCGGGATCCCAGCTTCCGAGGAGATTACCGTGGGCCTTAACGGGAACCAGGGTGACCGCGATTCGATCCTCAAAGACGGCGACGAGGTCGTCCTCTTCAGCCCCATGGAAGGCGGCTAGCCCGCCTCCTCGCCCCTCGCCGTACAACGGAGGCCAACTGCCATGGAACGATTCGGCTACTGGAACAAGATCCTCCACGTGGACCTCAGCGCCGGCACGACGAGTGTCGAAGAGCCCGGCGACGCCTTCTTCCGGCACTACGGCGGCGGACGCGGGTTCATAGGCCACTACCTCTTGAAATTCGTGCCCGAAAACGCCGATCCTCTGGGACCGGAAAACATCCTCGTCTTTGCGCCAGGCGTGCTCACTGGCTCGCCCGTGCCAGGCGCCGGGCGCCATAGCGTGGGCGCGAAGTCGCCCCTCTCCGGCGGGTTCGGTGAGGCGGAAGCAGGCGGCTTCTGGGGCGCAGAGCTGAAGCGGGCCGGCTGGGATGCGATCGTCGTCCACGGCGCCTCCAGCGAGCCCGTCTACCTTTCGATACATGAAGGCGAAGTGGAACTCCGCGACGCTCGCCACCTCTGGGGCAAAATCACCGGCGATGTCGAAGATGCGATCCGCGAAGAGCTCGGCGACGCCCGCGTGCGCGTCGCACAGATCGGCCCGGCCGGCGAACACCTCGTGCGCTTCGCCAACATCGCCAACGACTTGAACGAATTCGCCGGGCGAAGCGGCCTCGGCGCGGTGATGGGCTCAAAGAAGTTGAAAGCCGTCGCCGTCCGCGGCAAGACTGCCGTCAAACTGGCAGACCAGCCCGCTCTCCTCGCCGTCTCCAAGTGGGTCAGCACCACTGTTGAGCAGGTGCATCGCGGCTTCCACGAATATGGCACTGGCGGCGCAATGCAGGGCAAGAGCCTCGAAGGGGGCATTCCCACACTCAACTACCGCGTCGGCACCTTCGATGAGACGGACAAAGTCGATGCCATCGCTGTCAAAGACCAGGTGCGCATTGATATGGGCGCCTGTTACGCCTGCTCCGTGCGCTGCAAAAAGGTCGTCCAGATCGAGGCCCGCGAGGAGGATGCGGGCGTCACCCGTAAGGGCGTGCAGATCGCCGTCGATCCGCAGCACCGCTACAGCGTGGACCCCAAGTACGGCGGCCCCGAGTACGAATCGCTCGCTTCCCTCGGCCCCAACCTTGGCGTCGATGACATCGTCGCCGTCTGCAAGTCGAACGAGATCTGCAACTACCTGGGCATGGACACGATCTCGGCCGGGACAACCATCGCCTGGGCGATGGAGTGCTACGAGAACGGTATCCTCACGCCCGAAGACACCGACGGCCTGAAGCTCAAGTTCCACGACGGCGACGCCGTCGTCACCATGCTCCAGATGATCGCCAACCGCGAGGGCATTGGCGACCTGCTGGCCGAAGGCTCTCAGCGTGCCGCCGCCAAGATCGGCCTCGGTTCTGAGCAGTACCTCACTACCGTTAAGAGCATGGAGATGGCGATGCACGATCCGCGTCACATGCCGCCGATGCGCGCCAGCTACCTTCTGGCCCCCACCGGGGGAGACCACATGCGCCAAACCGGTGACAAGAACGGACTTCGCAACCAGGTCGGCATGTGCCACTTCCTCGCCTACGACGAAGCGCAGACCGAGACGATCCTGAACGCCGTCACTGGCTGGGGCGTGGACCAGGCCGAGATGGTCACCATGGCCCACCGCGGGCTCACCCTCGCCCGCCTCTTCAACATGCGCGAAGGCATGACCCGCGCCGATGACCACCTCCCCCGGCGCTTCTACGACGACCTGCCGAAGCACAAAGGTCTCACCGACGAGTTGCTCGACCAGATCGTGACCGATTACTACATCGAGCAGGGCTGGGACCCGCAAACCGGCCGCCCAACGCTGGAGACGATCCGCGCGCTGGGCCTCGAAGCGGACGCCGGGCAGTTGCTGACAGCCTAGCGTCGCCGCCTTCAGAAGACAGTCATAGCGGACGAGCCATCCGCCGCCGAACGTGACCTCATCACGGAGGATTATCGCCGCCTCAGCGCCCGCGACAACGATGGCGCCCTCGCGTTCATGACCATCTGCCGCATCGAAGACGGCCTCGTAGCCCACATGGAGATCGGCTGAATTCGCGAATCGTAAATCGTAAATTCCAGAAATCGTGAATCCTCTCTGTGACCGCTTTCACATCGGTCCGCCCGCGAAAATGGCACCTTAGCTTCGAAACCGGGCCTTCTGGAGGTCCGTTCGGCTGAAGGAACCTGAGGCGCCTCATCCTTTGTGCGGACGCTTGCGAGGTCCCCTGCCGCCACTCTGAGGTTGGCACAGATATGGAACGCCACGGTGTCACCCGCGTCTTCCACGTCAGCCAAATCTCTAGCAAGGTCGAAAAGGAGCTTTTCGGACGGGGCCAAGCGCCCACCCCGCTAAAGCTGCCGTGCCGGGGAACCGGTGTAAAGGAGCAACGCCATGACGGTCCGTGGAGCACAGCTGAGCTTTCCTCGCGCTTCAACCCCCGGGCTGTCGAGCGTCCGGCTGCGCAACAGCTTCGCCGTCGCCCCGCGTTTCGGCGCCGATTTTGCCATCGTCATCGCCGTCATCGGCGTCTACTTTCTCGCCCGCGGCCAGGCGCCGGGTCGTGAGACCTTCGCCGTCGCCATCACGGACCACCTCGTCCACTTCGAACGCGCTCTGCACATCTTCTGGGAGCCCACCGTCCAGGACTGGTCCATCCGCCACTACTGGGTGCAGGAAGTGGCCAACTTCGTCTACGCCTACCTTCACTTCCCGGTGCTTGGCGTCATCGCCGTCTGGCTCTGGTTTCGCGGCCGCGACCGCTTCACCTTCATGCGCAACACGATGTTCATCTCGATGGTCATCGGGCTCGTTTTCTACTACCTCTTCCCGGCGGCTCCGCCCCGGCTGATGGCCCTTCACGGTCACAACCTTGGCTTCGTTGATACAGTCTTTGGTGGCAACACCTCGGTCAGCTACGCCCAGCCGTCGCTCATCCTCAACGAATACGCGGCGATCCCCAGCTTCCACTTCGGCTGGATTGCGATGGCATCGGCCGCCATCTGGGTGAACACCAGCAGCCGCGTCCTTCGTACGGTCGCCGTCATCCTCAGCATCGTCATGGCCTGGGCGATCGTCGCCAGCGCCAACCACTTGTTCGTCGATATGGTCCTTGGCGGGGCTGTCGTGCTCGTCTCATGGCGCCTTGCCGCCCACCTCGAAACGCGTAAGCAGCGCATCCAACGCTCCAACGAGCGCGAGCTGATCGCGTTCGAGGCCACAGCAAGGGCGGCCTGAACGGACGCGATTCCCTCGCCAGGTGTTGGGTCCAGCCGTCCCCCTTCGAAAGCCCCGCTACCCCACGGCGGGGCTTTCGCTTGTCGCCGCGAGGCCGCATTCCGCAGGCGTCAGGCTAGAAGCACTTCTGCGACGTTGGCCTCCCCGGGATGAACCGCGTGGCCCTCCGGAGCGTCGATCGAGGCGATCGCGTCGCGCGTGTGTTCGAAGACGTTCTCTGGCCCGAGGGTGGCGATAATTCCGAAGCGCTGCAGGATCGGGTACAGGTCTGGCTGAATTGCGGTGAGGATGATTCGCCCACCGTGCCGCTGACGGTGCTCGATCACCCCTTCGAGCGTCAGTAGGCCCGAGGTGTCCACGTGATGCACGTCCTTCATCCGCAGGATTAATGGGCTCACCCTGGTGCCCGTCAGTTCGTATTCGAAGGCCGCAACGCTGTGGAACGAGAGCGTCCCCTGCGCAGTGAAGAACGCCACATCCGGCCGCGTCTGGATTAGCTCGCTCAGTTCCGGTGAAACCTGCGTAATGCGGCCCGAGGCGTCCGGAAGCAACTCGGCAGCCGCCGGGATGCGCACCAACCGCCGGATCAACAGCACCGCCGAGGCCAGCACCCCGAAGCCGATGGCGTACGAAAGGTCGAAAAAGAGCGTGATGAAGATAGTGGACAGCAGCACGATCAGGTCTTCTCGCGGCGCCTTGCGGATGAGCCGGATGACCTCGGGCGCCTCAGCGATGCGCCAAGCGACCACCAACAGGACGGCGGCGAGCGTGGTCAACGGGATGTGGCCCGCCAGCCCGCCGAGCGCCAGCGTGGCCGCCAGCACCGTGAGCGAGTGAAAAACACCGGTCAGCCGCGAAGTGCCGCCGCTGCGAATGCCTGCCGCCGTCCGGGCGATCGCCGCGGTTGCTGGCACGCCCCCCATGATCGGCGAGACGATGTTTGCCAGGCCCTGCCCGATCAGTTCGCGATTCGGATTGTGACGCGTCGGCGAGGCGCCCATGCCGTCGGCCACCACGGCGCTCAGCAGCGATTCAACCGCGCCGAGGATCGCCACTGAGATCGCCACCGGCAGGAGGTCGAACGCCAGCCCGGCATCGAAAAACGTGAAATCGGGCGTTGGCAGCCCGCGCGGGAGCGCCCCGTACCGGCTGGCAAGCGTCGGCGTATCGATCCCGAAGGCCCAGGTCAGCCCCGTAATAGCCGCCACGGCAACGAGGATGCCCGGCAGCCGGCTCAGCTTCGGCAACCGCCCCCAACCAGCCAGCATCACCAGGGAGGCCAGCCCTACGAACGGAGTGGTCCAACCCACGCTGTTGAGATGGCTAAACGTGTCCCACGTCTTTTCGTGAAAGTGATCCAGCGTGGGGTCCGTCCCGCTGACCGCGAGGAAGGTGTTCAACTGCCCGAAGCCGATTGAAAGCGCGATGCCGGCGGTGAAACCCACGATCACCAGGCCCGGCATGTAGCGCATCACCCGGCCGAACTTCAGCAGACCCATGACCACCAGCATGACGCCGGCCATCAGGCCAATCGTCGGCAACGCCCCAGCCCCGAAGCGCAACACCGCATGGCTGAGCAGGGGGACGAGCGCCGCCGTCGGGCCCGTAATGTTGTAGTTGGAGCCGCCCGTGACCGACGCCACGGCGCCCGCGAAGATCGCTGTGTACAGCCCGGCGATCGGCTGCACGCCCACCGCCACCGCGAGTGCAATCGAGAGTGGCAGAGCGATAATCCCAACCACCATCCCCGCGATCATGTTCGAGCGGAAGGAGGCCAGCGTAGGCAGTTCGGAGCGGGGGCGGGCGCCAGCACGAACGCTCACGCGCACCACCGTGCGTTCGCGGAGCACTGGGGGGGCGCGGGCAGTGGCCGGCAGGAGGTATCCAGGATTCGGTAATTCGTAATCTTCTTATCTTCGTATATATGCAGTAATACGCAAACCGGGTACGATAACGTGGTGATCCCGACCCTCCAGGACTTCAAGGCCGATCTCTTCCGCACCCTCGCCAACCCTGTCCGCATCCGCATCCTCGAAGTGCTTCGCGCCAACGGCAGCCTCACGGTCGGTGAGATCCAGCAGAACGTGGGCGTCGAGCCGTCGAACGTCTCTCAGCACCTGGCGCTGATGCGCGGCCGCGGATTGGTCAGCACGCGCCGCGAAGGCACGAGCATCTGGTACTCAGTGGCCGAGCCGCAGCTCTTTGAGATGCTGGACTCCGCCCGTGCGATCTTCGATCGCCAACTGGCCGCGCAGGCCAAACTCGCTGAAGACGCAGACGCCGCTCCTGCGATGGCAGTGCCCCGCAACTAGCTCACGGCGCGAGTATCCCTAGCAGAGCGTCCGCTATCTGACGATGGAAGGTCGCCGTTTTGTGCAGTCCGTCCCGCTGCATCACTTCCTTTTCCGCCAGCGGCGCGGTTAGCGCCTGGCGGTCCAGCCACTCGAAGTGACGGCTAACCGTCTTCGCCGAGAGCACCGTATTGAACTGATCGATCGCCGTCACGGCACCCGGCGTCTTGACGAAGAGTGCACCGGCCGGGTGCGTGGCGCCCATAATTACCACGCGCGTTTGCTCATCGCGCGCCAGCCGGTCGATCAGGCCGCTGTAGCCCTCGAGGGTCGCCTCCAATGTGCTGTACCCCGAAGTCCCAATCGTGTGATGCGCGACTGTCCTGGCGGCATCGTAGACGCCCCGCTTTGGCCCATCGCTGTGCAGCGCCACGCCGTCCCACGCGTGGATGCGCCGTTCGAACCACCGCCCCCTCCTCCAGCCGAGCAGCTTTATCAGCCGCCCGCCGACCATCGGGTATGCGAACCCCGCGGCCGTCGCCGCCACGATCGTCACATCCGGCTGGGAGAGAGTGATCTGGCGATCGACGTACGCCTCGGCGCCCGGCACGTAGGTGTAAAAACGCACATACGGAAGCACTTCGAACGGTTCGTCCAGGCGCGGCGGCAGCTCCCGCTCAAGTGTCGCCAGCCACCCCTGGTCCGGGTCCGGCAGGTTCGAGCCATCGCTATCACTGGCCCCGATGACAAGCAGCTTCACGCGCCCATGGTACCGGCTCACCACGTTCGCCCAAAGCACCCTCGGCGTACGGCCCCCTTTTCCGTACCGCCACGAGCGGAAGCGGATGGCTGTCACTCCTACGCTCGTTCGCCCTGAGGGCCTTACGGGCCTTGCACTACGACCCGCTTCGTTGAGTCGCCCCTACTCCGAGCCACTGAAATCCGGCACCGGCCGCTGGCTAGCTTCAGCCTCGGATGTGGCCGTTCCGTTCTTGCCAATGTCAGCGATCAGCCAATCCATCTCAGCAATCTCGCGGCGTTGGGCCGCGATAATTCCGTCCGCGAGTTCACGTACACGAAAGTCCTCGATGTCTGCGCGGTCGCTGGTGAGGATGGCGATGGAGTGATGGGGGATCATTGCACGCATATAGGACTGGTCGTCGACAAAATACTGACTGCGCGACAACCACAACGCAGCCGCAGCTAACAGCAGCGATCCACCGATGATGCCCACATTGACACGCACGTTGCGATGCATGCCCCACATGAAGCCGAGCATGATGATGGCCATGGCCGCCCCCATCAATAGTGACATGTATAGGCGCTCTTCACTCCAGCGAACATGATCGAACGAGTAAGAGTTGGTGTAAGTGAGAGCGAACATGACGACGGTCGCCGTCACAATCATTGCCCCAAAGCGCAAGTAGACTTTGCCCTCATCCGGGTGATTCTGGTGCGTTGCTGTGTTGGCCATAGGCTCGGACTCGCTCTGGTGGATCATCGTTACTCCGTATTCTCCGATGGGATGACGGGAATCGTCGGAGACGCATCTGGGCCTCAGCCGTGAAGCCACGCACTCATCGACGGTCCCGGTTTCGATACTACCGCCCGTAGCAGGTCCGCAAAATTGCGACGGCGGTTGCTGGCATTGCGACTTTCTATCGACTTTCGCGCCGTCCCAAGACCAGCGCGGAGGTGTCTTTTCGACGCGGTCCAATCCGCCTTCGCCGCGGCACCATCAGGAAATGGCGGTCCAGCGCCGCCATCCGAGCAGCTTTATCAGTCGCCCGCCGACCATCGGGTAGGCGAACCAGGCGGCCGTCGCCGCCACAATCGTCACGTCCGGCTGGGAGCGAGTGATCTGGCGATCGACGTACGCCTCGGCCCCGCACGTAGGTGTAGAAGCGCACATACGGAAGCACTTCGAACGGTTCGTCCAGGCTCGGCGGCAGCTCTCGCTCCAGGGTCGCCAGCCAGCTTTGCGCGTTCGGCGGGTAGATTGGCAAACCGTCCGCCCGGACTCAGCCAACAGCCAACAGCTCTACCCCACCGCGCTCCACAGCGTCGGCCAGCGCTCGTCGCCGCGGATTACCGCCTGGATCGCCTGACGCTCCGCTTCGGCAGCCTCCGCGAGCGCCTCGTCCAGCGCCTCCAGCCCGTCTTCGTTGAGGCGAGCACGAAGAGGTTCGAGGATGCCGCGTTCGCTGATCCCGCGCACGGTGAACGGCCAAACGAAGAAGGCGAAGCCGCGGGGCGAACCAAACGTCCCGCGATGCCGCCCCAGCCAGATGTGCCGCTCCTGCACGCTCGCCACCGGCTCGACCATCGCCGCGAACTGGCCCTGCCTGTCGTTCGAACGCGTATCCACCAGCAGCCTCTCGGTCATCAGCGTGAAGCCGATGGTCACCACTTCGCCCGTTTCAAGGAACTGGCGAACAGCGTCAAGGTCCAGCGAAAGCCCGTTTTCAGATCGCACGTCTAGTCACCGTTGAGTCCTGAGTCCAGATCCCTGAGTCCTAACACGAAGGGGGTGGGCTTTCGCCTCACCCCCTTCGAAGGTTGTGGTTTCCCGGCAACGCCGGTGGGGTTCGAGCCTAGTACATCGGCGGCGCGGAAGGCATGCCCATGGGGGCGGCTTCCGGCCGGTCGGTGATCAGGCAGTTGGTCGTCAGCACCATCGCTGCGATGGAGACGGCGTTTTCGATGGCCGAACGGGTGACTTTGGCCGGGTCAATGATGCCCTTGGCAACCATGTCGCCGTATTCGCCCTTCTGCGCGTCGTAGCCCTGGCCCTTGGCCAGCTTCTTCACGGCGTCGACGACGACCGAGCCATCCTGGCCGGCGTTGATGGCGATGCGCCGAAGCGGCTCTTCCAGAGCGCGCCGGAGGATCTTCGCGCCGGTCGCTTCGTCGCCTTCAAGCTTCAGCTTGTCCAGCGCGGAGAGGGCGTTGATGAGGGCCACGCCGCCGCCGGGGACGATGCCTTCTTCAACCGCCGCGCGGGTGGCGCTCAAGGCGTCCTCCACACGGTGCTTCTTCTCTTTGAGCTCGACTTCGGTAGCGGCGCCGACCTTGATGACGGCAACCGAACCGGCGAGCTTGCCGAGGCGCTCCTGGGCCTTTTCCTTGTCCCAGTCGCTCTTCGCCTCTTCCAGCATGGCGCGAATCTGGCCGATGCGAGCATCGAGTTCCTTCTTCTTGCCCTTGCCTTCGATAATCGTCGTCTCTTCCTTGGTCGAAACGACGCGCCGGGCGCGGCCCAGGTCAGCAACTTCGACGCTTTCCAGGGTGCGGCCGATCTCCTCGGAGACGAGCGTGCCACCGGTCAGAACAGCGAGGTCGCCCAGGTTGTCCTTCTGGCGGTCGCCGAAGCCCGGAGCCTTGACGGCGAGGATGTTGATCGTGCCGCGCAGCTTGTTCACGGCAAGGGTCGCAAGCGCTTCGCCATCAAGGTCGCCGCAGATGATCACGACGTTCTTAGTGACTTGCAGGATCTTCTCGAGCATCGGCAGGATCTCTTGAACCGAGCTGAGCTTCTTGTCGGTGATCAGGATGTACGGGTCTTCGAGGACCGCTTCCATGCGCTCGGGATTCGTCACGAAGTAAGGGCTGATGTAGCCGCGGTCGAAAGCCATGCCATCGACATACTCGACTTCCGTCTGGATGCCCTTGGACTCTTCGACGGTGATAACGCCGTCCTTGCCAACCTTCTCCATGCATTCGCCGATCAGGTTGCCAACGGAGAGGTCGTTGTTCGCGGAGATGGTGGCGACCTGCGCCATCTGGCTGCGCTCGGTGACCTTGATGCTGTTTTTGCGAATCGCTTCGACGAGGGCGGCGGCGCCAGCCTCGAGGCCGCGCTTCAGGCCCATCGGGTTCGCACCGGCGGCCACGTTCTTGAGGCCCTCCTGCACGATCGCCTGGCCGAGCACGGTGGCGGTGGTGGTGCCGTCGCCGGCGATGTCGTTCGTCTTGGAGGCAATCTCCTTGGCGAGTTGGGCGCCGATGTTCTCGAACGGGTCTTCGAGTTCGATGTCCTTGGCGATCGTCACGCCGTCGTTAGTGATGGTGGGAGCGCCGAACTTCTTATCGAGCACGACGTTGCGGCCCTTGGGGCCGAGGGTGATCTTGACCGCGTCGGCCAGGGAATCGATGCCGCGCTTCAGAGCGTGACGGGCTTCTTCATCGAAGAGCAACTGCTTTGCCATAAGTACCTCGGGTGTGTTTTGGTGTGCACTGAGGATATTAGCACTCCCTGTCAATGAGTGCTAATCCACGGTCACGGCCTGGTTATGCCGCTCGAAACCGCCCTCTCAGTGCGCTCCTATGAGCAGGTCTTCGAGCTCTTGCTGCACTCTTCCGGCGGCTCGTTCGGGTTAATCCGGTCCGTGCAGATTTCGCTCACGATGCACGCCTGGTCCGTGACCTGAGGTAGCTGTGTCGTGCGCACCTGCTCAACCGTCTCCGGGCCGTAGCTGAAGAGCGCGCGGTCCAGATCATGCATGTACTGCAGCATCAACCCATCCACCAGCACCCCGTTCATGAAGAACTTCCAGGTGTTCGTGCCGTCGTTGCAGTGGTTCTTGCCGTCGGGCATCGTCAGGCAGACCTTGTCGTCCGTCGTGCCGATGAGCGTCTTGTCTTGCAGCTTGAAGCCGAGCTCTCCCAGGAATACACCCCACGATGTCCCCGCCCGGTGGATGTGAATCACGGTGTGGCGCGGGTCGTGGATGTGCGCATCGGAGCTCAGCTCCGCACCCTCGTGCGAAACGAACTGCGGCTGGCCGAAGTCGAACTGCTGGCCGTTGATGAAGAGCGCGAAATCGGCATGCTCGTGTACCGCTGGCCGGTTCTCGCAGCCGGGCGTGCCGATCTGGCAGGTCGGGATGTCGTGCACCGTCTTGGTATCGCCGTTGACGCCCAGGGCGACCATCAAACCGAGCACAACCGCCGTCACGCCGAGGAAGCCGGCAACCGGCCCCCATACTCGCGGCCCTAACTGCCAGCGGCTCTCGCCGTAGTCGGCGTCGTCGTGGGGAGGCTTGGGTTTCGTCATTCAGTCACCTGTTGGGCATCCGTCAGCCGCCACGATTGGCTTAGGGCGTTTTGGTAGCGGTCGGCGTTGCTGAAGTGGCCGTCGCCGTCGGAGGCGTTGCGGTCGCAGCGGTGCCGCTAGCCGCCGCGGACGGGGATGCACTCGCCGCCGCAGTGGCGCTCGGTGTCACCGAACCGGCCGCCTTCACTTGATCGAAGATCTTTCCCCAACCTTCGACGGTGGCCGGCGAGCCCTGCCCCAGCGGAGACCCGTTGACGACGAATCCTGGGGTCGCCGTGATTTTCAGAGCCCTCGCGTCTAGCAGCTGTTGCTGCACCAGGTCCAAGTGTTGGCTAGTGTCTAGACATTTATCGAAGGTGTCAGTCTGAAGATTCAGCTGCTTGGCATAGTTTTTCAGGTTGCCGTCGCTGAAGCGGCCCACGTCCTTCTTCTCCGACTTGAACTGGCCCGCTTCGGCCTGCACCAGGAAGAGCTTGTTCTGGTACTCCCAGAAGTGATTCTGGTCGGCGGCGCACTGGGTGGCGATGGCGGCGCGCACGGATTCGGCGCCCAGCTGCGCCAGGTGCCGGAACTCGAGCTGCACTTCGCCTGTCTTCACGTACTTCTCGATCAGCTCGCCTTCCTGGTTGGCCGTGTACTGCAGGCAGAAGGGACACTGGAAGTCTTCGTAGGCGACAAGCTTAATCGGCGCGTCATCCTTACCCAGCTTGTTCCCGTTCTGCAGGTCCTTGGGCAGGTCTTTCTGCGACTGCTCAAGCTTCGTTACGAAATCCGCATCGCCGCTGCTGCTCTTCGCGAAGAAAAAGCCAAGGACGATCGCGAGCACGATGATCATAGCCGAGATGGCCAGCAGGAACGGCCGCGAAAGCCAGTCCGGACCGTTGCCCCCCTTCTTCACGGGCTTTCCGGGGACCGGGCGGTTGGAACGCACGGCGGGGCGCGATTGGCGCGACTGTTCTCGGCGGGCCTGGCGGTTCGACATAGAGTTGGCGGTTCCTGATCTTTGGGAGTTGTTCCGCTTCGCTGCGCGCGGAACATAGTGCTGCCGAGAATAACACCGAGTGCCCCTTCGGACACGAAATATCGCTTTACGGCGACGGACGGCGAAAGGCCAAGCGTGAGCGCCCTCGCCGCCCGTCACTCCTGTTTAACCGCCGAACAGCGATCCCGCGAGCAGGCTGTCCTGGCACTCCTGCGTCTCGTTCGCGGCGGCCTGCAGGCGCGCCTCAACGTTCTTCGGCGGTGTCTTGATCCCTGTCGTCACGCTGGCGAGCTCGGCCACACTCGTGATCGTGCCATCCTGCACTTTCCGCGAAACCTCCTGCGTCTTAGCAATCAGTTCGTCGTGGTATTGCTTCACGTCAGCCGGAGGGGTGGCAGTTTTCAACTCCTTGCCGAGGCTAGAAATCGCCGGTCCGGCCACCTTCAACAGCTTCGATTCGTCGGTCAACAGGGCCGGGTCCGTTGAGGCCTTCTGGAGAAAGTCGTTCAGATAGTTGTTGAGCGACGTGCAGAGCTGCTTGGCGTACACCCGGTCTGCATCCGTTGGCGCCGCGTCGCCGCTCGTCGCGGGTGAGCCAGCGCCGGCCGTGGCGCTGCCGCCAGTTGCATTGGAGGTCGCGTTCCCGGGGGAAGACGTCTTCGTGGCCGGAGGTGTGTCGTTGCTGTCGCTGCACCCGGCAAAGGCGAATGCCGCCAATAACGTCAGCGAGGTGAACGTAGCAAAGGTGAACGGGCGCAACTTTCCGCGAAACTTCATGTGTGCGTCACTTTCTTCCGCCTTGGCGGAGGGTGGCCCGTCCGCAGTATCGGGGCCGCCCTTCGAGTGTGTGCAAAGCGGCGCGAGGCCAGCAAGTGGCGGAACGGTCCCGCTTAACCACTTCCGAACCAACCCCGGCACACGCCTGAAAGTGCGACTGAGGTTCCGGCATCCCGCCGGCGACCGTAAGCGCGTCTTCAAACGCTTCGAACGGCTCACGCAAACACAGCACGTCGGGGGCATCGGCCTTCATCTTTCGCGCGAATTGGCAAGACGTATGGACGGCGACCTGATGGTGGGCCACAGTGAGAGCGGCGCTTGCCTGCGGCTCGTTCTGCCGCAAGCGATCACTGCCCTGGAGGCCGCGTAATGCGTGCCACACTCTTGATCGTCGAAGACGATGGCTCCCTGCGCCGCCTCATGCGTCTAATGCTCGAACGCGAGGGCTTTCTGGTGCGAGGCGCCAGTAACGGCGAGGAGGCTTTGGCAGCAATCGCCGAGTACGGCCTTCCGGACTTGGCCCTGGTGGACCTGATGATGCCGGTGATGAACGGCCAGGAGTTCGTCGCCGAACTCCACGCGCGGAACTGGGACCTGCCGGCGATTTTCGTCAGCGCGTCAACCGAAGCCCAGGAAGTATGCGCCCAGATGGGAATGGCCTGCGTCCTCAAGCCGTATGACTTTCACGTCCTCCTCGAAGCGATCGAAACGATGCTCGCAACTCCCTCGCAGCCTGAATCAGCCGGTCCGAATCAGCCGGTCAACGCGCTCCTGACGGCAGCCAGCGCCCCTTGGGCAACCGCCTCCGCGTCCCGGCTCGCATCCAGCCACACCCAGGACCCCTTCTCTGCGTCGGCCATCAGCCCCGCATAGCCCTGGCGCACCCGTCGATGAAACGCCAGCGTCTCCATCCCGATGCGGATCGCTTCGGCTTCGCCGCGTTTGCGCGCCAGCCCGGCCGCCGGCTCCAGGTCCAACCAGACCGTAAGCCCCGGCGAAAGACCACCGGTAGCTGCCCCATTCGCTTCTCGAAGCGCCGCCAAGTCCAGTCCGCGTCCGAATCCCTGGTAGGCGAGGAAGCTCGCTTCGTAGCGGTCGCAGATTACTACCGCGTCGCGCGCCAAAGCGGGCTCGATGACCTCCTGCACCACCTGCGCGCGCGCCGCCAAGAAGGCGAACGCCTCGGCCCACGGTGTGAGCTCCAGGTGCAGCAGCCCGCGTACCAGCTCGCCCGCGGCCGTCCCGCCCGGTTCGCGCGTGTGGACAACGTCGAGGCCGTCTGCCAATAGCTGCCCGGCCACTGTTGCCGCGGCCGTGCTCTTGCCCGAGCCTTCGCCGCCTTCGAACACGATGAAGCGCTGATTCACGCCGCGAATCCTAAGTGCCCACCGCGAACCCGGCGAGGGTCTCCCGTTACCGGCTGAAGCCCATACCCCCGCCGCCCGGCAAAATCTTCACCCGGCGCTGCGGCTCCTTGCCGGCGCTTGTGCTGTCCAGGTTGTAACGAGTGGCAATCTGGTGCTGGACGCGGCGCACATAGCTGTTCGCCGGTGGCAATTCCACTGGCCGGCCCTCCTCCATCACCCGTGCGATGGCATCCTCGGTCTCCTTGAAGACCTCCACCATCGGGTCGCGGCGAGGACCTTTGGGCCCGGCGGCGTCCTCCCCGCGGAACTGGTGCAGCACCTGCTCCATCTGGTAGGCCGTGTTCGCCTTGACCACGTAGATCGGCAAGGAGCGCTCCTCCGCTTCGCGGACGGCCGCTGGCTTGCTGCGGTAGTAGCTGCGCATGGTCACCACCGCGTCCGCGGCGCGCACGTCCGAGACGAGTTCGATGGGCACGCCGGTGCTGCGCATGGCCTGCTCCAGGCGGCTGCGCGAAACCCCGAACGGGAAGATCTTGATCGCCGGTTCGTTGGTGCTGCGCGCGAAGTTGTTGCCCGCCGGCCGTTCACTCCGTTCGAATTCGAACTCCCCGCGTTCGCGAATGTGGCCGCCGCCGCGCTTGTGCCCCAGCTCCCACGCACCGTTGTTTGGAGGCCCGCCTCGCGGCCCGCGCGCGCCCTGCGCCCCTCCCGTGATCCCGCGTTCATCGCGCACCGAATCGTCGACGATTTCGATCCGCCCGGCCTCCGAAAGCTGCCGCGTCTCGGGCGGTGCGTTGAATCCGCGAAGCAGCGCGTCAACCGTGTCGGCCACGCTCGTGTGGATGGCCACACGTTGCCAGCTTTCAATCTCGACGATGCATTCGAACGTTGGCGGCGCTTTGCGCTCGAGGATCGACTTCTGGGTGCCGCGCCGGCGCGCCTCTTCATCCCCCAACGTGACCGACTGGATGCCGCCGATGAGGTCTGCCAGCGTGGGGTTGAGCATCAGGTTTTCGAGCGAGGTGCCGTGGGCGGTGCCCACCAGTTGGACACCGCGCTCATTGATGGTGCGGGCCGCGCCTGCCTCGAGCTCCGTGCCGATTTCGTCGATCACGATCACTTCGGGCATGTGGTTTTCGACGGCTTCGATCATCACCGAGTGCTGCATCGCCGGGGTGGCCACCTGCATGCGGCGCGCGCCGCCGATCGCGGGGTGAGGCACATCGCCGTCGCCGCCGATTTCGTTTGAGGTGTCCACGATAATTACGCGCTTGTTTGCTTCGTCGGCAAGTACGCGCGCCACTTCGCGGAGCATCGTCGTCTTACCCACGCCCGGCCGCCCAAGCAGGAGGATCGACTTCCCGCCGAGCACCAGGTCTTCGATCACGCGGATTGTGCCGTAGACAGCGCGGCCCACGCGGCAGGTGAGCCCCACCACCTTGCC
>JBBQGT010000013.1:0-36867 GCA_038323265.1 Tepidiformales bacterium | reverse complement strand
ATCGTCAATTCGATAAACAGCAGCGTCATCGGCGACGCCCAAACCAACGAGGAGGTTGGGGTGGGCTTCGCGGTTGAACAGGCCGGTGAGTGGCGACAGCACCTGCGCCAGGGCCTCAGGCCCCGCCTTGGATGCTCAGCCGCCGCAGCCGGTCAAGTCCGTAAGCCGGATCTCCTTACTTGTCATGGGGGGATCGTATCCGAACGGCCAGTGAGCCGCAGACAGACCGCGTCCTGTGCCCCCGGTACAATTGCGGGGTGACGAGATTCGACGCGATCGTGGTGGGAGCTGGCCCTGCGGGGAGCACCGCGGCGCGTGAATTGGCGGCTGCCGGCGCGCGTGTTCTGGTGGTGGATCGGGCCGAGTTCCCGCGATACAAGGCGTGCGGAGGCGGCATCCCACTGCGAACCGAGCGTCTCCTGCCGTTCCCG
The DNA here is from genome assembly GCA_038323265.1 of Tepidiformales bacterium. Lineage (GTDB taxonomy): Bacteria > Chloroflexota > Dehalococcoidia > Tepidiformales > Tepidiformaceae > PNKC01. The sequence goes on along the minus strand of JBBQGT010000013.1, from coordinate 36,436 downwards.
CTCGACTCTGTGATCGAAGATTCAGTGAGCCTGCTGGAGGTGGCCAACCTGGGGCGCAGCCGGTTCGTGCGCGATTCCGGCGCCCCGTTCGCCCACATGGTGATGCGCGAGCGGTTCGATGCCTTGCTGCTAGAGCAGGCACAGAAGGCGGGCGCCGAATTTCGTGCCGGGACAGCCGTGCGAGGGATCGATCGCAACGGCACGGTGACCGTGCGGGCCGCCGGATTCGAGGCCGAGGCGCCGTTCCTCATTTGCGCAGATGGAGCACACTCACCGGTTGGGAAGATGGCGGGACTCGGCGGGGACATCGCGGAGTGCGCGGCCTGGGAAGTTGAAGTGCGCGCGCCGTCGCGCAAGTTGGGAGCCTACAAGGCCACCTCGCTGATTGAACTCGGCTACCACCCGTGGGGCTACGCGTGGTTGTTTCCGAAGCGCGAGGTGCTTTCGATCGGCATCGTGCTGCCGAAGGAGCAGGCAGGCGAGATGAAGCGCCATACGCAGGCGTTCATCGACCGGCTCGGCCTGGGCGCGGCGGAGGTCGACATATCGCGGGGCCACAAGATTCGCTTCCGACGCGGCGACGAACGGATTGCGGACGACAACGTTTTGCTGGCGGGGGACGCGGCGGGACTGGCTGACGAATTCACGGAAGAGGGCATCTATTACGCGATTGAGTCGGGGCGCATCGCTGCCCGGAATGTGCTGCGGGCGAGCGCCGGGAGTGGCGACCTGGCGAGCTACCAGGACGAAATCAACGCGCAGGTAATGCCCGAGTTGAAGGCAGCGCGGCTCGTGGGGTTCATGTTCTACGGGATGTTGCGGCGGGCGGCGCGGCCGTGGATGTTCGCCAGCGCGCGCACGCCATTTCTGTGGAACGCCTTCTTCGCGGTGCAGCGGGGCGAGTCCACGTACGCCCGCGAGGCGGCCCGCATCCCGCTGCTCCCGCGCATCGCCGGGCACATGCTGAAGGACCGGTGACACTCTCTCCCGGCGTGATCATGGACCGGCTGGCCGGGCTTTACGGCGACCCGAAGCACACACCCCACGGCGACGCCGTGGCTGAGCTTGTGCTCACGGTGCTTTCGCAGAACACGGCCGACACCAATAGCGGCCGGGCGTTCATCCAGATGATGCGCCGGTACCCCTCGTGGGAGGCGATCGCGAGCGCACCGACGGACGAACTGATTGCGACCATCCAGAACGGCGGACTTGCGCCGCAGAAAGCGCCGCGGATCCAGGCGATCCTTCGCGCGGTGGGTGAGCGCTCGCCGGCGTGGGACTTGCAGTTTCTGCGCGAACTGCCGTTTGAAGAGGCACGCGCGTGGTTGCGGGCCTTACCGGGAGTGGGTCCGAAGACGGCGGCTTGCGTGCTGCTGTTCGCGCTTGGGCTGCCGGCGATGCCCGTCGACACGCATGTTGAGCGGGTGAGCAAGCGCCTGGGGCTAATCCCGGAGAAGACGACCGCAGACCAGGCACACGCTTTGCTCGAGGCGATCGTCCCGCCGGCCGACTACTACCGCTTCCACATGCTGCTAATCAAGCACGGGCGCCGAACATGCATCGCGCGCAAACCGGCGTGCGAACGGTGTCCGCTTTCGGCGGAGTGCCCTTCGAGTTTGCTCAGCGTATAGCCGCACCCGGTTAAGCTGCCGAAATTACGTAAGCCGTGATTCCGTTAGCTGAGCTTGCCTCGTTGGCTTTCTTTACCTTGCGCCGTCACCAAACCGTGGCGCGGCACCATGTGATGCGTGACGGCTGTAGTACCGTCACAACAGGAGCAGACGATGGACGAACCGCAGCCCCCCGAACCTCGCCGCAATCTGTTCGAACGGCGGTCCACGCGACGGGCGTTGCTTGCCGGCGGCGCGACAATCGCCGCGGCGGGCACGGCGGCGGTGATCATCGGAGTCTCAGCAATCTCTGGTGACGACGCGAAACCAGCGAGCGGCGCACCTGGGGGCGGTTCTACCTCCGGCAGCTCGCCCGCCATTGCCCCATCGCAAAACTTAGACAAGGTAGTCAGCGACCCCAGGCGCCGCGCCGCCCACCTGCTGCGCCGGGCAGCCTTCGGCGGAACCGCCGCCCAGATAGACGAATTCGCCGCGCTCAGCCGCGAAGATGCCGCCGACCGGTTGCTCAACTTCGAGACCATCGATAACTCCTCGCTCGATGCGAAGATCGCCGCCGCTAACTTCGACCTCATCAGGCCCGTTGACGGTGTCCGCTGGTGGTACACGCGCATGATCCACACCGCCCGGCCGCTGGAAGAGCGTATGACGCTCATCTGGCACGGTCTGCTCACCAGCCAGGCGAGCAAAGTCGGCGGACGGCGCTTCAAGCTCATGGTCGCCCAGAACGAACTGTTTCGCAGCCACGCTCTCGGCAAATACGATGACCTCCTTCAGGCCGTCGCCAAAGACCCCGCGATGCTCATCTACCTGGACACCCAGGACAGCACGAAAGAGCACCCTAACGAGAACTTCGCGCGCGAATTGATGGAGCTCTACTCCATGGGTGTGGGCAGCTACAGCGAAGATGACATTCGCGAAAGCGCGCGCGCCTTCACCGGTTGGCGAGTCACCAACGAAGCCCCGCCTGCCAGGCCTAAGCCGGGCGAAACGATCAGCGAGGAAGAGAAGCGGAAGCGCTTACAGGACGCAGCCCGGGCCTACGAGCCAAAGTTCGTCCTCCAGGCGCGACTCCACGATTCTGGCAGCAAGACGTTCCTCGGCAAGACCGGCACGTTTGGTGGCGAAGAGATTATCTCGATCATCCTCGAACAGCCCGCCACCGCGCGGTTCGTCACCAGCCGCCTGTTCAGCGAGTTCGCCCACAGTGAACCGTCGCGGGAGACGTCCGACCGTCTCGTGAAGACCTGGGACACTTCCGGCCATAGCGTGAAAGACGTCGTCCGCGAAATCCTCGTCAGCGACGAGTTCTACACCGAGCGCAGCTATCGCGCGACCGTTCGCAGCCCAATCAGCTTCGTCGTTAACGCCATTCGCGGCCTCGAAATCGCTGATGACCTGCGCCCAAACATGTTCAGCGACAAGACGATCAAAGGAATGGACCAGGCGCTTTTCGAGCCGCCCAACGTGGCTGGCTGGCCGGGCGGCGCAACGTGGCTCTCCTCCAGCACATTCTTCGCCCGCGTGAACTTCCTCGATCAGTTCCTGATGGGTCAGCGAAACCGCGCGCAACGCGTCCCGGCGCTCGAAGGCGCCGCTTCGCCGGACGCCTTGGTGGACAAGGCGCTCGCGATCTTCGTCGATGGCAACGTCCCGGGTCCTTCGCGCCAATCGATCATCGACTACGCAAACACCATTTCGAACGAGCAGCAGCGCGCGGCCGCAGTCGCCTATCTGGTGCTTGCCAGCCCCGAATACCAACTGGTTTAGGAGATCCGTGATGATGAACCGAAGAGACTTCGTCAAGGGTGGCGTGGCCCTCGTGAGCATAGGCACGACAGCCGATTCGCTGCTCAAGGGCTCCATCGCCTTCGCCGCACAGAATCCCGCTGATGTGCTTGCCAAGAACAACGGCAAGATCCTCGTGCTCGTGCAATTGGCCGGTGGCAACGACGGGCTGAATACTCTCGTGCCGATCGGCGACGCCACTTACCGCTCCGTGCGCAAGACGATCGGTATCGATGAAGCGGCGATCCTGCCGCTCGAAGGCGGCTACGGCCTGCACCCCGGACTCTCCGGCCTCAAGGGCCTCTGGGACGAAGGCAAGCTGGCAGTCGTTCGCGGCGTTGGCTACCCCAGCCAGAACTACAGCCACTTCAAGTCCATGGCCATCTGGCAGGCCGGCGATCCCGAACTCAAACTCCAGGAAGGCTGGCTCGGCCGCACCCTCGAGAAGATGGAATCAGAGCAGCACGACCCGTTCAAGGGTTTCAACATCGGCAGTTCAACCCCGCCCGAACTTCGCTCCGATATGGTGCCGATCCCATCCGTGAGCGACCCTGCCGACTACAACTTCTCGCTCGCCGGCAAAACCGCGGATGGCAGCGACCCTCGCACTGCAACTCTGATGAAGCTCTACGAGCAGTACCCTTCGGCCTCTCCGTACGGCGTCTTGCTCGAAACAACCGTCGAGAGCGCGGTCAGTAGCGCCAGGCAGTTGGCCATCGCCGCCAAGACCTACGTGCCTGCAGTGACCTACCCCCAAAGCTCCTTCGGCTCGGGGCTTTCTGTCCTGGCTGAAGCGATTGTCGGCAACCTTGGGATGCGAGTGGGCCACATCACGCTCGGCGGCTTCGATACCCATTCAAAGGAAGTTGAAGACCACACGGACCTCATGACGCGCCTTGACGAGGGCCTAACCGCCTTCTATAGGGACCTCGCAGCCCACGGCAAAGCAGACGACGTCATCGTCCTCACCTGGAGCGAATTCGGCCGGCGCGTGCAGGAGAACGCCAACGGCGGCACAGACCACGGCTCGGCAAGCGTCATGTTCGCACTTGGCAACGGCGTGCAGCGCGGCATCTACGGCGATGCGCCCAGCCTCTCAAAGCTTGTGGATAACGGCAACCTCTCCTTCACGACGGACTTCCGGTCGGTCTACTCCACGGTCATCGAACGCTGGCTTGGCGTCCCGTCCGAAGCGCTGCTCGGCAAAAAGTGGGATCAGCTGGGGTTCATCCGCGCCGCGTAATCGCTTTCTGAGCGAAGCGTACAATCGCCCCGTGGACCTCAAAGCCTTCATCCGCGACGTGCCGGATTTCCCGCGGCCGGGCGTTCTTTTTCGGGACGTCACGCCGCTGCTGGCGAATCCTGATGCGTTCCGATACGTGCTGAATGCCATCGCGGGGGCAGCGGGGGAGACGCTCCCGGGCGCAATCGTCGGAATCGAATCGCGCGGCTTCCTTTTTGGGGCGCCGGTCGCCGCCCGCCTGGGTTTGCCGTTCGTGCCAGTGCGCAAACCGGGCAAGCTCCCCGCCGCCCGGATGTCGGTGGAATATTCGCTGGAGTACGGCGAAAGCCAACTCGACATTCACAGCGATGCGTTCGCGCCCGGCACTCGCGCCTACATCATCGATGATCTGCTCGCCACCGGCGGCACCGCGCGGGCGACCGCCAAGCTCGTTGAAATGGTCGGCGCCGAGGTTGCTGGGTTCGGCTTCGTGATTGAATTGGAACCGCTCAACGGGCGGCAGGCGCTTTCTGGCTATGCGGTTGACGTTATCGTGAAGTACCGGGCGGGCGAATGAGCGAACTGGCGCCCATCACGATTCTGCCCGGCGTTGGCCTTGACGCCATCGACCAGACCTTGTTGCCAGCGCGGGAAAGCGTCATCCAGTTGCGGACATTGGACGCCGTCTGCGAGGCGATTCGCGCCCTCCGCGTCCGAGGCGCGCCGCTGCTGGGCATCGTCGGCGCGGCCGGAATGGCGATCGCCGCCGAGACAGGAGACGCCTCGGACGAATCGTTGGAGCTCGCCTGGCGAACGCTCGCCGCCACCCGCCCGACGGCCGTCGAACTCTCATCGATTTCGCGGAAGGCGCTGCAGGCCGCGCTCCTCGCCGGGCCAGGGCCCATGGCACGGCGAAACGCCCTCTGGGCCTTCGCGCAGGCGCACGCAACCCGCCGCGTCATCGAGGACAGGGCGATGGGCGCTTTGGGCGCCGCGCTGCTCCCAACTGGCGCCTCCGTGCTCACACACTGCAACACCGGCGCGCTGGCTACGGGCGGCATCGGCTCGGCGTTCGGCGTCGTACGTACCGCCTGGGAGGCTGGCCGCCTCGAACGCTGCTACGCCACCGAGACGCACCCCTTGTTGCAAGGCGCCCGCCTCACCATGTGGGAACTGCAGAGACTCGGAATCCCGGCCACCCTGCTGCCGGATACCGCCTCTGCGTCGCTCATCGCCTCTGGCCGCGTGCAGGCAGTAATCACCGGCGCGGACCGCATCGCCGCCAACGGCGACGCAGCGAACAAGGTCGGTACGTACGGCCTCGCCGCCGTCGCTGCCCGGCACGCCATACCGTTCTACATCGCGGCGCCCACCACGACGATTGATCCCGCATGTCCCTCCGGCACCGCGATCCCCATCGAATTCCGCGACCCGCGCGAGGTTGGCGGCTTCGGCGACGCGCGTTGGAGTCCGGAGGGCAGCGAGGCCTACAATCCGGCATTCGATGTCACTCCCGCGGAACTGATCACGGCCCTCATCACCGAGTCAGGCGTCATAATGAAGCCGTTCGGTGAAGAAATCGCTGCTCTCCTCCGAGAGCGATAGCCGCCGCGAGCGCGTACACTTTATTTCCAGCACCTCCCCGCCCGGAAAGGCCCGCTGTGATCCCAATTGCCCTCGCTGTGCTTGGCGGATCTGGCTTCTACGAAATGCCTGGGCTTGAGGCTGTCGAAGAATTCTCGCCGGAAACACCCTACGGCCCGCCCAGCGACACCATTCGCGTCGGCACGCTTTCCGGCAGCCGGGTGGCCTTTCTCGCCCGCCACGGCCGCGGTCACACGCTTCTCCCCTCCGAAATCCCGCAACGCGCGAACGTCTGGGCGTTGAAGTCGCTCGGCGTCGAACGCATCGTCTCTGTTTCGGCGGTCGGCAGCCTCCGCGAAGACTACCGGCCCGGCGAAATGGTTATCCCAGATCAATTCATTGACCGCACGCGCGGCGCACGCGCCAACACCTTCTTCGGCGACGGCGTAGTTGCCCACGTAGCCTTCTCGCAGCCCTTCTGCCCCGCTATGCGAGCGGCCTGCCTTGATTCCGCCGTCTCCGCCCACGATGGCGGCGTTTATGTCTGCATCGAGGGCCCAGCCTTCGGCACGCGCGCCGAAAGCGACCTCTACCGCCAGTGGGGCGCCAGCATCGTCGGCATGACTGCCCTCCCCGAAGCTCGGCTCGCCCGCGAAGCGGAGCTCTGCTACGTCACCATCGCCGCCGTTACAGATTACGACTCCTGGCACGACGAACACGAAGCGGTCGATGCGAAAAGCGTCTTCGCCGTCCTCCAGGCTAACGTCGACGCCGGCCGCGAAGCGATTCGCCTACTAGTCCCGCGCCTTGCACAACTGGCTCTCTGTAATTGCCGCACTGCTCTCGATTCAGCCCTCGTCACCGCTCGCAGTGCGATCTCCGAAGAGTCCCGCCAGCGATTGGAACCGATCCTTCGCCGTCGATTGGGAGTACCAAGATGAGTCTTCTTGTAGCTGGTTGGGTGGCGATCGATGAGATCGAGACGCCGTTTTCGAAAGTCGACGGGCTGCTTGGTGGATCGGCAACTTGCGCTGCCGTGGCCGGCGCGCTGTTCACCGAGGTGCGCCTGCTCGCGGCCATCGGCGATGACTTCCCTCCCAAGGAGCGCGCCAAGCTCGACCGGCCGAACGTAGACCTGAGGGGCCTTGTGGTGACGCCCGGCAAGACGAGCCGCTGGGGCGGCCGCTACCACTACGACATGAATACCCGCGACACGGTCTACACCGAGTTGGGTGTGAATGCCGACTGGCAACCCGATTTGCCTCCCGGTTGGGAACGCTCGCAGAGCGCATTCTTCGCGGCAGCTGACCCCTTGCTTCAGCGGCGTCTCATCCGCGAACTGACAGCCCCGCGCTCGACCATGGTCGATACCATCCGTTTTTTCCTCGATACCTCACTCCCCGAGCTTAAGGAGACGATGCGCCACGCCGATTTCGTCGCCCTCAATGAAGGCGAAGCCCGCGAAATCGCCAACACGCCAAGCATCGCCAAAGCCGGGCGAACGCTGCTCGCGAGCGGCGTCAAGGGCGTCGTCATTAAGCTCGGCGAGTATGGCGCGGCCCTCGTGTCGGACGATGACTACTTCGTCGCTCCCGGTTATCCACTCGAAGACGTCGTTGACCCAACCGGCGCCGGAGATGCATTCGCTGGCGGGTTCATGGGCTACCTGGACACCGTCGCCACGGTGAATGCCGCTGAGGTCCGCCGCGCCGTGGTCTACGGTTCTGCGGTCGCTTCGTTCTGCGTCGAAGGTTTCGGGCCTAGCCGCCTGCTAACCCTGACGCGCGATGAGGTGGATGAGCGCTACGGCGAATTCCGCAGGCTCACCTACTTTGAGGCGGCTGACTGATGGCCGAGCGGGAAGTGCGATGGCAAAGCAGCGCTGAGTCGCGGCTCGATTTCATCGTGCAGCCCGTTCGCGAAATGCAGGCGATCCGCAGCCTCCTCTTGCCGCGAATCGAATACACGGCCTACGCCCTGGGACAGCTCGAACCGGCGCTCTTTCCCCGCACCCGCTGGTTCTGGGCGCGCGGCTCCACGGGCACGGGGCTGGTCCTTCACAGTCGCGGCGGCCTCGGTGATGCCACGTTCGTGATGGGCGACCCGGACGCCGTCGCGGCCATCCTCTCCATCCATCCCGGTCCTACACAGACTTACGCCACCTGCCAGCCTCAGCACCTCGATACTCTTCGCGATGTCTTCCGCCTGGCCAGCCAACAGCCCATGATCCGCATGGCCGTCCGGGCCGCCAGGTTCGTACCCGCCACACGTTTGAACCCCATCGCCCTCACGGGCCTCGACATCAGGCGCATCAACTCGCTCTACAGCAGCGAAGGCGGTCCCAGCTACTACATCCCCGAGCACATCGATAGCGGCGTCTACCGTGGCATCGTCTCCGAAGGGCGGCTGGTTGCCGTCGCCGGTACCCACGTCGTCTCCCGCCAGGAAGGCGTCGCGGTTGTGGGCAACGTCTTCACTCACCCGGCCTATCGCGGGCGGGGCTATGCGACAGCCGCCACCAGTTCCGTCACTGAAACGCTCTTGCAGTACTGCGAACACGTCGTACTGACGGTCGATCCAACAAACACCCCGGCGGTTCAGGCTTACGCCAAGCTCGGCTACAACGAGGTCTGTCAGTTGGTCGAGGCGAGCGCCGCCCGCAAGGACCCCTCGGGCCTTGCATCCTCGTTGCGGCGCTGGCGGGCGGCTATGCGAGGGCGGAAGTATGATGGCTCCTTCGTCAGCCTCAGCGATCGCTGACTCTACGCCCAACGAAACCAAGCAAAGACTGACCCGCCTGGCGAGACCAGGCGTGGCGAGGTGAAGAATGCCCGTCCCTAATGACATCGCGAACATCAATCTGGCCCAGGAAGGCGTCCGCCGCATTGAGTGGGCCGAGCGGGAAATGCCCGTCCTTCGCCTCATCCGCGAGCGTTTCAAGCGCGAACAGCCGCTCAAGGGCATCCGCATGACCGCCTGCCTACACGTCACCACCGAGACGGCCAACCTCGCCATTACGTTGCGTGACGGCGGGGCGGATCTGCGGCTCTGCGCCAGCAATCCGCTCTCAACCCAGGACGATGTTGCCGCGGCACTGGTGAATGACTACGGCATCTCGGTCTTCGCAATCTGCGGCGAAGACAACGAGACCTACTACAAACACATCCACCAGGCGCTGGAGCACGGCCCCCAACTCACCATGGACGATGGCGCGGACGTCGTTGCCGTCCTTCACAAAGACCGCCGCGACCTGTTGCCAGGCGTTTCGGGCGGTACCGAAGAAACGACCACGGGCGTCATTCGCCTTCGCGCGATGGCCGCCGACGGCGCGCTCGGCTACCCCATCGTGGCGATCAACGAAGCAGACACCAAGCACCTCTTCGACAACCGCTACGGGACGGGCCAGTCCACCATCGATGGCATCATCCGCGCCACCAACGTGCTACTCGCAGGCAAGAACTTTGTGGTTGCGGGCTACGGCTGGTGCGGGCGTGGCGTGGCCCTGCGCGCACGCGGCATGGGCGCCCAGGTAATCGTCACCGAAGTAGACCCGGTGAAGGCCCTCGAAGCTGTCATGGACGGCTACCGGGTGATGCCGATGGCCGAAGCGGCCCCTCAGGGCGACTTCTTCGTGACCCTCACCGGTGATGCGAACGTCATCGACCGCGCCCACCTCGAAGCGATGAAAGACGGCGCAATTATGGCCAACAGCGGCCACTTCGATAGCGAGATCAACCTCAAGGCGCTCGCCGCGATGAGCGAAGGCAAGAAGCGCATCCGCGATTCCGTTGAAGAGTTTCGCCTCTCCGACGGCCGCAAGCTCTTCCTGCTTGGCGAAGGCCGGCTCGTGAACCTGGCGGCCGCCGAAGGCCACCCGGCCGCCGTGATGGATATGTCCTTCGCCAACCAGGCGCTAGGGGCCGAGTGGATCGCCGTCAACCACGCCAAGCTGAACAACGAGGTGTATGAGCTCCCGCACGACGTCGATCAGGAGATCGCCAGCCTCAAGCTGCACGCCATGGGCATCAAGATCGACTACCTCACCGAGGAGCAGAAGCACTACCTCACGAGTTGGCAAGAAGGCACCTAAGCTCGGCCGATCGTGGCGCTCAGCTGGCCACGATCGTATCGCCAGCGATGCCCAAGCCAGCGGCGGTCCATCGTTTGCGAAAGGCGGCTTCGTCGCCCGCGGCCACCTGAAACAGGAGGTGGAAGCCCTCGTCGTCGGCTTCGTCCTCTTCCGGTTCATCGTCGCCGTCTTCGTCGTCGCCTTCGTTCAACCAGTACTGGTTGCACTGCTCCATGGCTTCGGCCAGGTTCTTGCGGTCGGCGTCGGACCCGTCGGCGAGCAGATCTTTCGCGCTGTAAATGGCGAGGACCGTGCCGGCGAACCCAGCGCGGTCACGCGTAATGTCGTTCAACGCGTCCCAATTTTCGCCAAACCAGATAGGAAACTGTAGGACGGCGGCCAGTTCGCTCAAAAAGCCGTCCGAGGTCCGCATTTTGGCCCCGCGCAAGTGCACGAAATTGGTGTTCGGGTGCGCCTCTTCCATGGCGATCTGGAGCTTGACGACCTCTCGCCATTCGCCAGTAATGATTGCCGCCGTGGGTGGGCCAATTTGCACCAGTGGTGTCGCGTCCATATCACGTCCTTCGCTTGAGGTGCCGGGCAGTGCGTTTCAAACCGCGCTTCACGGCTGGCTAGAACTCGGCGAAGTTCTTGTAATGATCCCCAGTGTAGTAGTTCTTGCCGTCTGCTCCGGTCACCACCCGGTCGCCGCCGCGCAACCGCGGGTCGCCACCGTACTTTGCCGTGTCGTACTCCTTGTACGTCGTGCCGCCGGGCAGATCGTTCGACTTGTTCTTGTATTCCTGGTTTCCGTGCACTTCTCCAGCCTGGAGCAGTTTCGAATCTCCCAGGTTGGCATCGAACAGGGCCTGGTCAGTGATTCCCAGCGTCACTTTGAACACTTTGCGAGCGTCCGCGTTCAGCTTGCCGGTCCAGTCCGCGCCCTCTTTCTTCGGGCGCGGTGGTTTGTCGAGTGCGGTCGAATGGATAACGGGCAGCGTGAGGGCGTCGCTATAAGCGGGCGCCGCGCTCATTTTGGCGAGCAACGCTCGCTGCAGCACCGCGCCGCCCGGAGCAAAGAGCCTGGCGAGGGTCGCTGAAGTGGTGTTCCGCGTCAGCGCGCGGCCTACCGCCCTGTTCCCGATCGAGCGCTGCAAGCGGCGAATTCCAGCTGGAGAAGCGCCGAGTGGGCCTGAGGCCATGCGCTGCAGCGTTTCTAATGCTGTCTCATCCGCGGCGAATGTCTCTTCCGTCTGCTGCTCTGGGCGTCGCACGGGCGGGTGCTGAAGATCAGCGGAACTCGCGGTGCGCATTTTGGACGCATCTGGCATACCCGACGCCTCCTCGCTAACGCCGCCGGCAAGTCTCGCCGGCGCCACCCTCGGCACTGTATGGGCGGCGGGCCGGGACCGTCAATCGGTTCGAAAGGTAGCGAGGCGGTGACTGGCGCAGGCAGCGTGGATGACGCCCATCGACCGCCTACCTGTTCGAGCCGTAGTCAGGTCGCTGGGAGGTGTGAGCGACCGCCACGATGACCACTTCGCCGGCCCCAATTCGATAGATGAGCGAATATGGAAACGGTGCCAGGAGAAGTCTCCGCGTCCCATGAAAATGTAGCGTGCCGCTCTCGGGATACCGCGCCAGGATTTGCACGGCGTCGTTCATTCGGGCCCGAACTCCGGATCGCTGGAGGGAGAGCGATCCTTGAATGCGACCCGCGCCAGCCTCGCTTCCCGGCGCGCCGTCGACGTAAGACGGACTGTCAACTACCCGCGCGACGATCGAATATCTCGAGCTCTGCCTCGTCCCAGTCCATAAGATCCGAGTTCCCATCGTCGACTTCCTTCAGCCGGCGAGCGATCTCCTTCGCCCATGCCTCATCGTAGCCGGGCGCCTTCTCCATGCTCATCGCCAGGTCCAGCGCCAGCAGTTCGCGCTCATCCTGCGAGAGCAGCAACGCATCGCGGCGGACCGATTCCAGCGTCGGCACGGTGTCCATCCCGGCCAGTATACCAAGCGCCACAAGAACTCAGCGTCACGCCATTCCGCGAATTCAACGTAGATGCTAACCTTGCCGCAGCGTTAAGAGGGCGAACGGGGCAACCCGTAGGCCCGGCAACCTGGTTATGCCTCCAAGGTGCCAAGACGACGCGGCCCCGCGCGCAAGCGTTGGGCAACAAAAGGCGGGCTCCACACCAGCCCGCCCCTCCTGATGAGGGGAAGCCGGCCTCGATCGGCCCTTCGTGCCCCTCTTCCCACCGAGGGGCTTTTCCGTGCACGGCAAGCTCACTTCGTTTGCACAAAGGGACGATTTTCCATGGCGGAACGCAAGCTTCTTACCTCCGAATCCGTTACGGAGGGCCACCCCGACAAGGTCTGCGACCAGATCAGTGACGGCGTCCTGGACGCCATCTACGCCCAGGACCCCCGCGCCCGCGTGGCCTGCGAGACGGCAATCACCAACGGCCTCGTGCTCGTCACCGGCGAAATCACCACGAACGCCTACGTCGATATTCCCGGAATTGTGCGAAAGACCGTGCTGGACATCGGCTACACCTCATCCGAGATCGGGTTCGATGGCGAAACCTGCGGCGTCATCACCGCCATCAACGAGCAATCGGCGAACATCAAGGACGCCGTCGATCGGTCGTACGAGACCAGACACGGACAGGTCCACGACGAAGACCTCGATACCGGCGCCGGCGACCAGGGCATGATGATCGGCTTCGCCTGCACTGAGACTCCGGAGCTCATGCCGCTGACCATCTCCCTCGCCCACCGCCTTACCCGCCGTCTCGCGGAGGCGCGCAAAAGTGGCGAACTGCCGTGGCTGCGGCCAGATGGCAAGTCGCAAGTCTCGATCGAGTACGACGAACACTGGGTGCCAAAGCGCGCCGAGGCGCTCGTCATCTCCACCCAGCACTCGCCAGACGTCGATTCCGAGACCATCGAAACGGACGTGCGCGCACACATCATCGACACAATCGTCGAGTCGAAGCTGATCGATTCCAACACGCGCGTGTACGTGAACCCCTCGGGTCGCTTCGTCATCGGCGGTCCCAAGGGCGATGCGGGCCTCACTGGCCGCAAGATCATCGTCGATACCTACGGCGGCATCGCCCGCCATGGCGGCGGCGCCTTCAGCGGCAAAGACCCGACAAAGGTCGACCGTTCTGGCGCCTACGCCGCACGTTGGGTGGCCAAGAACATCGTCGCCGCGGGCCTGGCCACGCGTTGCGAGTTCCTGCTCTCGTACGCCATTGGCGTTGCCGCGCCAACTTCCATCGGCATCGAAACGTTTGGCACCGGCAAAGTCTCGGATGACGCCATCCTCGGCGCCGTCCGCAAGCACTTCGATCTGCGGCCAGGCGCGATTATCCGCGACCTCAACCTGCGCCGCCCGATCTACCAGGCCACTGCCGCATACGGACATTTCGGCCGCACGGACTTGACCCTCCCGTGGGAAGATACCGGTCGTGCGGCATCTTTGAGAGCCGCCGCGGGGCTTTAGCCTCGCAGATCGGCCGCTGATGGACGCAATTGTGCTGGTTGGCGGGCAGGGGACGCGGCTTCGGCCGTTGACCTTCGCCCGCCATAAGAGCCTGGTGCCCGTGCTCAACCGTCCGGCCATCGAGCATCTCTTTGCTTGGCTCAGGCGCTCCGGCTTCACTCGCGCGGTGCTCGCCATCGGCCAAAACAACGACGACCTGGCGCTCGCGTACCCAACTAGCGACTACGACGGTTTGCGCATCGAGCTCGTCCAGGAAACGTCCCGCCTCGAATCTGGCGGGGCGATTCGCAACGCCGTTCAGACCGCTGGCATTCGCGGGCGCTTCACAGTCCTAAACGGCGACGTCTTTGTCGACTTCGACTATGCAGACGCACTCGCCAGGCACCAACAACTCCGCGCGGACCTGACACTCGCGCTCTACCCGGCTCCAGACCCCTCCTCCTTCGGAGTAGCGGCGGTCGATGCCGAGTCGATGATCACAGGCTTTGTGGAGAAACCACCGCCCGGGACCGAACCATCGAACCTCATCAACGCAGGCGTTTGGATTTTCGAACCCGGACTGGTCGCTGAGATACCGGACGGCCCCGTGCGGGTTGAGGAGACGCTCTTCCCGTCGCTCGTGGCCCGGCGGCGCCGCGTGCTCGGCTACCAATTCAGCGGCGTCTGGGCAGACATCGGCACGCCAGCCCGCTACCTGGCGCTCAGTCGCGCTTTGCTTCCAAATGGCGCAAACGAAATCCACAAGAGCTGTGCCCTAAGTTCGGAGACGGTTATCCACTCGTCGGCAGTCGGCGAACGCTCCTCCCTCGGCGCTGGCAGCCGGGTTACCGGCAGTATTCTCTGGGAGGACGTGACTATCGGGTCGAACGCCACTGTCACTGACAGCGTCCTCGCCGACCAGGTGCGCATCGGCGCTGGGGCCACCGTCACAGGCGCCGTGCTCGGCCAGGGAGCAGAGGTTGAGGCTGGGGCGATTGTCCCCGTGGGGACTTCGATCGATGCTGGCGGGCGCTATCATGGTTCGCATGACCGCTAACCCAGTTCAGTTTGGCACGGATGGCTGGCGTGCCATCATTGGTGAGGCTTTCACCTTCGATAACGTACGCGCCTGCGCCCAGGCCGTCGCGGACCACTTCGCAGACACCTACGGCAAGGAGAGGCCCGTCGTCGTTGGCTTCGATACCCGATTCCTGAGCGACGAGTTCGCCCTCGCCGTCGCGCGAGTGATGGCGGGGAACGGCTTCAAGGTGCAACTCGCGGACCGCCCCGCTCCCACGCCGGCGATCAGTTGGCGCATTATCGAAGGTGGGGCCTGCGGTGGCGTCGTCGTCACCAGCAGTCACAACCCCTTCCGCTGGAACGGCATCAAGGTCAAGCCCCATTACGGCGGCAGCGCCAGCCCCGAAATCGTCGCCGACATCGAGCGCCGGGTCCCCGCGATCCTCGAAGATCCGACAACGATCATCCTCGCGCCAGAGAACAGCGAGAGCATCACACGCTTCAATCCCGTGCCCGGCTACCTCGCCAAGCTCGCCTCGCAGGTCGATGTCCCGCGCATCAAGGCTGCCGGCCTCCGAATCGCCGTCGACCCGATGTATGGCACGGGCGTTGGCTTCTTTGAACAACTGCTGGGCGGCGGCGCGACCACGATCACCGAGATCCACGGCGAGCGAAACCCGCTCTTCCCCGGCATCCGCGCTCCCGAGCCGATCGACTCCAACCTCGGCGACTTCATGAGTCTCATCGCCAACGGAAACTTCGATATCGGGGTGGCCACCGATGGCGACGCTGATCGCCTCGGTGTGGTCGACGAGTCCGGCACTTACGTCGATCAATTGCGCACGTTTGCGCTGCTCGTGAATTACCTCCTCGGACAGCGGCAACTAAAGGGTGCCATCGTCAAGTCAGTCACTACCACCGACATGGCCCGTCTCCTCGCCAAACACTACGGCGTGCCCTTTTTCGAAACGCCGGTGGGCTTTAAGCACATCGGGCCGCTGATGACCCGCGAAGACGCCCTGATCGGCGGCGAAGAGAGCGGCGGCTACGGCTTTCGCGGCCACCTCCCGGAGCGCGATGGCATTCTCTCCGGGCTCTTTCTGCTGGACTACGTTGCCGCTACCGGCAAAAAGCCGTCCCAACTCCTCGAAGAGGTCTTCGCCATCACCGGGCCGCACTTCTATCAACGCCTCGATTTCGACATTGAGCCCGGCTCAAACGCGAAAATTAAGGCCACGCTCGACGCCGCAAAGCCCGCCGAAATCGCCGGCCGCCCCGTCCTGAGCACGGACCGCAGCGACGGCTGGCGCTTCTTCATCGAAGAGGGCTGGCTCCTCCTCAGGCTCTCTGGCACCGAGCCACTGTTGCGCATCTACACCGAAGTGCGCGACCAATCGCTCGTCCGGCCAGTCTTGGATTCCGGCATGGCCATTGCGGGCGTTTCGCGGTGAACTCGCTCGATGACCCGGATCTTCTTGCACTCGATGCTGGCGGCATGCTGGGCCACATCGGCAGCGTCGGCAGCGAACTGCTTCGCGCCTGGCACGCCTCCGCCGATCTTGAACTGCCCGAAGCAGCGAAACGCGCCACGAACGTTGTGCTGGCCGGCATGGGCGGCTCGGCTACCGCTGGCGACTACTTCGCCACCCTCTGCGCCGAATCCGCGGAACTGCCCGTGTACGGCTGCCGCGGCTACGCCCTGCCCAACTACGTGTCCGAACGCAGCCTCGTCATCGTCACTTCGCACAGCGGCGAAACCGAGGAAGCGCTAAGTCTCTACGACGACGCCTGGAAGCGCGGCGCGACGCTCCTCTGCGTCACCTCCGGCGGCCAACTCGCCGCCCGCGCATCTGAGGATGGAGTGCCAGTCCACCGGATCCGCTACGACGGCAAACCCCGCACGGCAATGGCCCACGGCCTGGCGCCACTTCTGCGGGTCGGCGCGCAACTGGCACTGCTGACGCTTGATGACGACGACGTAAAGCACGCCGCGCACGCCCACAACACTCTCGCGGCCGACGACTTCGCGCCAACCGTACCGCTCGATCGCAACGGCGCAAAGCAGGTCGCGAAGCAGATCGCTGGACGGACGCCATTCGTCGTTGGGAGCGAACAGTTGGCGCCCGTCGCCACCCGCTTCCGAAACCAACTGGCGGAAAACGGCAAGGTGCTCGGCTCCGCTGATCCGTTCCCGGAGGCCGCACACAACCTCATCGTTGGCCTGGGCACCGGCGAGGCCGTGGCCCATCACGTCGCCCTCGTCGCCATCGAGTCGCGCTCACGCGGCGATGCCCGCACAGTCGCCAAGCTGGACGCCTTCTGCGCCCAGTTTGAAGCGCTGCATATCCCCGTCGCGAGAATCGACGTTGGCGCGGGCCGCCTCCTCCAGGAACTGCTGGCCGGCACCGCCTGGGGAGACTACGTCTCCTTCTACCTCGCGCTGCTCAACGGCGTGGACCCCACACCGATCCCCCAGATCGATCAGCTGAAGCTCGCACTCACCGCACCCCACCACTGACCGCCGGGCGCAGCCGCGTTTGCTGTACCCTGAAAGTGAATGCCTCGAGCCCTTCACTCCACCGCCGCCGTCACTGATCGCGCCTACCTCGTCGCTGCAGACCTGCAGGGCGCACTGCTGCCCGCCGCCGAATCGCTGGCGGAGCTCGCTGAGTTAGCCCGCACGGCGGGCGCGAAAGTGGTGGGTAGGACCACCCAGCGGCTCGAGCACCCGGCCGTTGCCACCTACATTGGCAGCGGCAAAGTGGAAGAGGTAAAAGCCGCCGCCGAAGAACTCGACGCCAACGTCGTGATCTTCGATGACGAACTGGCGCCGTCGCAGCAGCGCAACCTCGAGAAGGCCCTTGGCACGAAGGTCATCGACCGCACGGCCCTCATCCTCGATATCTTCGCCACACGCGCCCACACTCGGGAGGGCCGCCTCCAGGTGGCGCTCGCCCAGATGCAGTACCTCCTCCCACGCCTTGCCGGTCAGTGGTCGCACCTGGAGCGTATGGAAGGCGCGATCGGCACCCGCGGCCCCGGCGAAACGCAGATCGAAACCGACCGCCGCCTGATCAATAGCCGCATCAGCCGCATCAAGCGCGAGCTCGAAGATGTACGCACCCAACGAGCGCTCTACCGCCGCCGGCGCGAACGCAACGGCATCCCTGTGATCGCTCTGGTCGGCTACACCAACGCGGGCAAATCAACGCTGATGCACGCCCTCTCCGGTGCGGATGTGCTCGCCGAAAACAAGCTCTTCGCAACCCTCGATCCGGTTACCCGCAGACTGCGCCTCAGGACCGGTGAAGTAGTTCTTCTCACCGATACCGTTGGCTTCATCCAGAAGCTCCCCACCGACCTCGTGGCCGCCTTTCGCGCCACCCTGGAAGAGCTCGCTGAGGCCGACCTGCTGCTCCACGTCATCGATATCTCGCACGCCAACGCTTTCGAGCAAACCCAGGCCGTGGATGCCACGCTCGCCGACCTCGGCGTCGTCGAACGGCCGCGTCTCCTGGCCCTCAATAAAGTTGACCTTCTCCGCAACGAAGACGGCCACCGCGTCGCGGACTACGACGAAGCGCGCGTCGCCATCCATGGTGCGGGCGCTCCGCCGCGCAACGTCGTCCTGGTTTCGGCCGAAAAACGCTGGGGCCTGACCGCCGTACTCGACCGGATCGCCGACGCCCTCGACGGCGGGCTCGATCAACTGGAGTTCCCCGCAGCCGACCTGCTGGCACCCGCGTTTGAATAGCTCCGAGGTTCCCGGTAGAACAGGAGCGATGGCCGTTTCTCCGCAATCATCCACGCCGTTTCATCCCGGCCCGCTCGCGGGCTACCGCATCCTCGACCTCGCAGACGAAAAAGGTCAGCTCTGCGCTCGCCTCCTCGGCGAACTGGGCGCCGATGTGATCAAAGTCGAACCACGCGAAGGCGACCCAACGCGCAACAACGGCCCCTTCTTCCGGGGCGAACCCGCCGCCGACATGAGCGTCTACTGGTGGGCGATGAACTCCGGTAAACGCTCAATCACCTGCGAACTGCGCTTGGAGCCGGGACGCGACTTGTTTCGCCAGTTGGTAGCGCAGTCTGACATGCTGATCGAAACGGCGATGCCCGGCGAGATGGCCGCGCTCGGGCTGGGCTACGATGCGCTGCGCGAGGTGAACCCCGCTCTGCTGATGGTTAGCATCACCAACTTCGGCCAGACAGGGCCATACAGCAGTTGGCAGGCCACAGACATCGTCGGCTCCGCGATGGGCGGCCACATGTTCCTCAACGGCGACGAAGAGCGCGGCCCAGTCCGCACCACAGCGCCACAGGCCTACGCCCAGGTGAACTTTCAGGCTGCCGTCGGCGCCATGACCGCGCTCTACGCTCGCGGGGTCAACGACGGTCTCGGCCAGCACGTCGACGTTTCGACGCAGGAATCAATGGCCGTGGCGATGGACAACAACCAACCGATCTGGGACATCCGGCGCATCAACCCGAAGCGCCCCGGCGTGCGACGCAACAACGTTGGCGTCCTCGGCGCTCGTTATCTCTGGGAAACGAACGACGGCTGGGTCACGGCCCTCAGCGTTGGCGGGCTGATCGGCCCCGGCGCTGGCGCGATCATCGATTGGCTGGCCGAAAGTGGCGAGGCGCGAGGTTTGGACGCACCCCACTGGCGCGAAAAGCTGACCACCCTGGCGCCGCTCGATCCTACTGAACTGGCACACGTCGAAGAGACGATGGCCGCGTTCTGCCGCACTCGCCAAAAGGAGGCGTTGGTCGCCGAGGCCCAACGCCGCGGTTCTGGCTGGGCGCCCGTCTTCGGCCCTCGCGAAATCGTCGAAAGTACGCAACTAGCGGCCCGCGACGTCTGGGTTCGCGTCGTGCACGAAGACATTGGTGAGTCGTTCATCTACCCCGGCGCACCGTTCAAGCTGAGCGCCACGCCATGGGCCCAGGGCGCGCGCGCGCCGCACATCGGCGAGCACAATGAGCAGATCTACGGCGCGCTCCTCGGCCTCGAAGCAGCGGACTTACGTCGCCTGAAGATGAGGATGGTGCTCTGATGCGCGATGCAAATGCCCGCAAACAGGCGTTCGAAGGGCTGCGCGTGGCGGACCTCGCGTGGGTGGGCGTGGGCCCTCTCGTTAGTAAGTACCTCGCGGACCACGGCGCGGAAGTAATCCGCGTCGAATCCACCACCTACCCCGAAACCCTGCGCCGCGTCGGCCCATTCGTAGATGACGTCCCGAGCGTCGACGGATCAGGCTACTACGCCAACTTCAACAGTTCGAAGCTCTGCATGTCCGTGAACCTCAAGCACGCGCGCGGCCCGGAGATGGTCAAGCGCCTCATCGCCCAGTGCGACGTGGTGACCGAGTCCTTCACCCCCGGCACGATGGCCCGCTTTGGCCTCGATTACGAATCGCTCCGCGCCTTGCGGCCGGACATCATCATGATTTCGATGCCGCTCTACGGCCAGACTGGCCCATGGGCGAGCTACATGGGCTACGGGCACGTCCTTCAGGCGGCCGCCGGCTACAACCACCTCACCGGCTGGCCAGAAGAGCCGCCGATCGGTACTGGTGTGGCCTACACCGACTTCCTGGTGCCGCACATCGCCGCCACCGCGCTCATCGCTGCACTCGATTACCGCCGCCGCACTGGCATCGGCCAGTACATCGACTTCAGCCAGATGGAAGGCGCCGTTCACGGCCTCGGCACCGCTATCCTCGATTGGACGGCCAACGGCCACGAACAGACCCGCATGGGGAATCGCGACCCGGAGGCCGCGCCTCACGGCTGCTACCTCTGCCGAGACGGCCGTTACATCGTCCTCGCCTGCCGAACAGAGAAGCACTGGGAGGCGTTCAAGGCCGCGCTCGGGCGCCCTGAATGGTGCGACCTGGAGCGCATGCGCCGCCGCTGGCAAAGGCTCAACGAACTGAAGGAGATCGACCGCCATATCCAGGCGTGGATCGATGCCGTCAGTGTGGATCCCGCGAGGCCCGAAGTCGTTGTCGATGATGCGCCGGACGTGCCCGCCGACTGGCGCTTCACAACGGACGAGCTCGTGGCCCACTTCCAACGCTTCGGTGTGCCTTGCGGGGTGGTCAAGTCTCCCGAGGAGATGCGCGCCGACCTGCAGCTCGAGCATCGCAAGCACTACTGGCAGCTCGAACACCCCACGATGGGTCTGCGCTCCTACGACGGCCCGGCCTTCCGCCTCTCCGAGACGCCCGGCGTCCTGCGCAAGGCCGCACCCCTTCTCGGCGCTGACAACGAGTACGTCTATCGCGACCTCATTGGCCTGGACGAGGAAGAGTTCGTCGAACTGCTGACCGACGGCGCGCTCGACTGAACCGATGCGCACTCGGATGACAGAACAGCCCGGCGTTGCTGCCGGGCTCTTTTTGGCTAATACCGGGCTTTCAGCCGCTAACTGACGGTTAGCTCGCCAAACATCTGGTCGGGGTGAAGGTCGCACTGGTAGTAGTACTTGCCGGGCGTCGCCGGCGTGAACTTCAACGTCTCAGACTGGCCGCCGTCGATGATCTTCCCTTCGGCGCCGGGCGCCAGCGTCTTGCCGTCCTTCTTGTCGAAGAAGTGCAGGTTGTGCTTCGCCTTCCCTTTGTTCGAGAACGAAACGCTCAGTTCCTTGCCTGCCGCCGCGGTCAGACTCGTCTTGTCGAACTTATTGTCGGTTGCGACCACCGCCGTCCCGCCTGCTGGCGCTGCGCCCCCGCCGGCCTGCGCTCCACCACCTGCGGCGCCTGGAACGGGAGCACCTTCCTTAACGTTGAATGTGCCAGACATCTGGTCCGGGTGGAGATCGCACTGGAAGTAGTACGTTCCCGCTGCCGGAGTCTTGAAGCTGATTGGCTCGCTCTGGCCCCCATCGATGATCTTCCCTTCCGCGCCTGGGGCGAGCGTTGCCCCGCCTGCCTTGTCCAGGAAGTGAATGTTGTGTTTCACCTTGCCGGCATTCTTGAATTCGAACGTGACATCCGTCGCCGGCGGCGCTTCGAGGCTCGTCTTGTCGAACTTGTTGTCCGTGGCCGTAATAACGTTGCCCGCGGGCGTTGTTCCGGGTCCGGGTACCACCTCGCCGCCTGCAGCGTTGCTGTCATGTGCGAAGAGATTGAGGCCCGCGCCAACCATCAGGCCGAATACCAGCAGCGACCCGAGCACCGCGAAGGCTGGGCCCATGCCAAAGCGGAACGCCATCTCCTTGGTGTCCCGCACCACTTCCATGTCGAACACCTGGACTGAACCCGGCACCACGTCATCCGGGTGCGCAGCTACGGAATCGAGCAGCGTGCGCCGCGTCTCTTCGTATGTGGCCAGCCCTTCGCGGTTTGACCAAGTCGTTTCGACCAGCACCTGCGAAGGGCCGGTCTCCGCCGGTGACGCGATGATCCGCAAGTCCTGGAAGCCCGCAAGGTCGCGCAAAGCGCTGTCCGAGCCGTGCAGCGTGGCCAGGATGCCGCCAGCGGCGCGCGATGGGGCCATCCTGCCCTCGGCAATGCCGAAGCTCAACACCTGGGTGAAGCGCGCCTCACGCGTCTTCGTGAGCTCGCCTTCCTCGGCCTTTTTCTTCATGCGGCCATCTTCGTACGCCCAGCCGATTCCGCTGATCAAGGTCAACAGAAAGGAAGCGCCCAATAAGGGGCCCGCAATTTGATTGTTCCGGTCGCGAGACCACCAGACCAGAGCCAACGCAAGCGCCATGCCGGCAACCCCCGCCACGAAAGGCCAATAACTCGGGTCCGGCAGGTGGATGCCGTGATCACCGTGGTCTTCGTGTTCGCTGCTGTGTTCTGCCATGCCGGTCTTTACTCCTGGGTGCTGCGGCCGCTTAGCCGACGATATAAAGCGTAGTGAAGAGCGCGATCCAGACAACGTCAACGAAGTGCCAGTAGAACGACGCAGCCTCAACCGCCTCATGGTGCTGAGCGGAGAATTGACCCCCCATCGCTCGCACCAGACACACGGTCATAAAGATAATTCCGCCACCAACGTGCGCCCCGTGGAAGCCGGTCAGCGTATAAAACGCCGTCGCCCAAACCGTGTCGCCGGAGCTAAACGGCAGTTGTGAGTAGTCATACATCTGCATCGTCAAGAACGTCACGCCCAAGGCGATGCTGATGAACAACCCCCAGATCAGGCCCGTGCGATTCCCCTTTGCGATCTGCATCACCGCCCACTGAACTGTGAACGAGCTGAGCACCAGGATGCACGTGGCGATCAGCGGTAGCGCAACCTCCAGCTTCAGTTCGGTGTTGGGACCCGACGTACCAGCCGCCTTCATCGCCTCCAACACGTCGTTCGGCGGCCATTGCGCCGAGTCCGCGCGGGCGATGAAGTAGGCCGCGAACAGGCCGCCGAAGAACATCACCTCCGAGGCGATGAACAGGATGAACCCGAGCATCCCGTTGCTCAGCGGTTCCTTGTGTTGCGTTGCCGTTGCTCCGTGCGCCGCCATGGGTTGTCCCTTCTAAACTTGCGAGATCTGGTGGAAAGCTCCCCAGCCTAGTGGTTGGAGTGCGTCCCATGGCGAAGGTCGAAGAGCGGCCGCTCGGAGTGAATCTCCGGGATCTCGTCGAAGTTATGGACCGGCGGAGGAGAAGTGGTCGCCCACTCCAACGTGTTCGCTTCCCACGGGTCGTTTGGCTGGTCCTTTGGCTTCATGAAGGCCATGATCACGGCCGCCGCGAACGGGAACATCGAAAGCCCGATGAGGAACGCCCCGGACGTTGAAATCATGTTCAACAGCTGCCAGTTGTTGAAGTCGTTGTACGTCGCTATGCGCCGTGGCATGCCGTCGAGGCCCAGCAGGTGCATCGGGAAGAACGTCAGGTTGAACCCGATGAACATGAGCCAGAACTGAATCTGCCCTAAGCGGTCGTTTAGCCTTCGCCCCCATATCTTCGGGAACCAGTAGTAGAGCCCGCCGAAGACCGCAAACACCGACCCACCAAACAGTACGTAGTGGATGTGCGCCACCACGAAATACGTGTCGTGGATGGCAAAGTCCACCGGCACAGCTGCCGCAAACGCGCCGTTGATGCCGCCGATCAGGAACATGCTCACGAACCCGAGAGCGAAGAGCATCGGTGGTTCGAACGTTAGTTGACCTCGCCAGAGCGTGCCCAGCCAGTTGAACATCTTGACGCCCGTAGGCACGCCGATGAGCCCCGTCATGAAGCCGAACCACGGCTTGAGCACCGCGCCGGTGGTGAACATGTGGTGCGCCCAGACGCTGAAGCCCAGGCCGCCGATGCCCATCGTGGCGAAGATGAACGCCTTGTACCCAAACAGCGGCTTGCGCGAGAAGACCGGCAGAATCTCCGAGATGATGCCCATCCCGGGCAGAATCATGATGTACACCGCGGGGTGCGAGTAGAACCAGAACACGTTCTGCCAGAGGACGGCGTTACCGCCGCCGTTGGGATCGAAGAAGTTGCCGCCGAAGTTGCGATCGATGAAGAGCATCGTCAGCGCCGAGGCCAGGACCGGCGTCGCGAGCAACGAAAGGACCGACGTCACCAGCATCGTCCAGCAGAAGATTGGCATCCGGAACATGGTCATTCCCGGTGCGCGCATGCGGAACATTGTGACCAAGAAGTTGGCGGCCCCGATCGTCGATGAGACGCCGAGCATCGCCACCGCGATGATCCAGAGGTCCATGCCCGTGCCAAGCGTTTTGGCGAGCGGGCTGTACGCCGTCCACCCAGCCTGCGCTGCACCGTCCTTCACCAAGAACCCGCTGAACATAATGATACCGGCGGGTGGGAACAGCCAGTACGAAAGGGCGTTGATACGGGGGAACGCCATATCCAGCGCGCCGATCTGCAGAGGCACGAGGTAGTTACCGAAGCCCGCCCAGATGGGAATGATGAAGAGGAAGAGCATCGCCGAAGCGTGCATGGTGAAGATCTGGTTGTAGGCGTGGTTGTCGAGGAAATGGTTGTCTGCCACTGCCAGCTGGGTGCGCACCAGGAGCGCCAGCACACCCCCCACGGCGAAGAAGAACATCGACGTGTACAGGTAGAGGATGCCCAGCTTCTTGTGGTCAACGGTCGTGATCCACTCAAGGATCAGCGGCCGCGAATAACCACCCTGCTTTGGTATTGCGATACTGGCCATGGTTCCTCCTTGAGCCGCCTGCCGGCCCAACCACCTCGACTACCCCGCTGCCTTCCCGGTGAGGGGCAGCGGGCGTGAAAACGGGCCGGCTACGGTACCCGTGCTGCTGCTTTGCTCGCCGCGGTCTTTTCGGCCATCCAGGCGTCGAAGTCCGCGCGCGTCTTGACTTCGATCTGGAAGCGCATCAGCGCATGGTTCAGTCCGCAAAGTTCGGCGCATTGGCCGTGGAAAGTGCCCACCTCGCGTGCCGTCACCGTGAACTTGTTGTCGCGCCCCGGGATTACGTCAAGCTTGTACAGAAAGTCGCGAACGTAAAAGGAGTGGATCACGTCGTTCGACTTCAACCGGAACTCGACAGGCTCGTCCAGCGGGATGACCACGGTCGGCTCGTCCTTCGCCGTGCCGGTGATCGAGAACTCGTCCGCTTCGGTGGCGCAAGGCCCTTGGTACTTGTCGCCCCTCGCTTTGTCGGGGGCGTTGGCGCCCTTTCCAAGGTCGTTTGCGCAATACGTGAACTGCCATTGGAACTGGAATCCGGTGACGTTAACCGTCAGGTCGACCGGTTGTTCTTTGTGTTCAACGTTCCGAAGCACCACGAATGAGTAACTGAAGAGGGCGATCACAATGATTACCGGGATGCCTGTCCAGATGAACTCCACGATATTGCTTCCGTGAATCTGCGCTGGCAGCGAATCGCTCTTTTTGCGGAACCTGACCAGGCAGTAGATCAACGCCCCTTCGACGAGGACGAAGACGATCGCGCCGAGAGCGAGGGTGAAGAGATAGAGCCCGTGCATATCGCGCGCTTCATCGGTGATTCCGCCCGGTTGGCCAACCGCCGCCGAGGCCGTGCCGATTGCCGCCAACGCCAAAAGACCAACCGAAAAGAGGACGATGGCGCGTCGCGCGGGGCGACGCATCCCATTGTTGGGCATTCTTTTGACTCCCCCTGACTCGTGCTGACCGTGTCTGGCACGCTACGTCACGGTCCGGTTGTGAACGGCGTCGCAATCGAGTTATAGCCCCGGCCTAATTGGGTGTCAAGGAATGCGAAAGGACCTGCCGGCGAATCTGCGAGAGCGTATTTCGGGCTGCAATCCTCTCTTTCCGAAAGGTGCCTCACGCTCGTCCGCGAGTGGCCCCTGTGCAAGACTGCAAGCGTGGGCCGGAGCGGCGCGTCCGCAAGAAGGACGCCATGCCCCGACCTCGCCGTTGGTTTCCGCTACTGCTCGCGCTGGCTGCCGCATTGGCGCCCGCGGTCGCCCTTGCCCACGGGTCTGCGGCCGAGCCTCGGCTCAGTGACCTCTGGCTCCGCTGGGAGTTTGACCCCCTTTTCCTGCTGCTCACCGGCGGATCCCTTTGGCTCTATCTTTCTGCTGTCCGTAGAGTGAACCGAGGCCATCCAAAGTCGCCCTTTCCGCAGCGTCGTGTCGTCTACTTCGTTTCCGGATTCGCAGTCCTCGGATTTGCGCTCATCTCTCCGCCCGCGAGCTACGACACCGTGCTTTTTTCGGTGCATATGTGGCAGCACCTGCTCCTCACCATGGTCGCGGCGCCGCTGATCCTGCTGGGCACGCCGATCACCCTCGCGTTGCGCGTCGCCAGCCCTCAGACGCGCCGCAACGTCCTGCTTCCCATCCTCCATAGCCGCGCCGTGAAGGTCATCAGTTTCCCGGTGGTCGCCTGGTTGCTCTTCGCCGCCACCATGTGGCTCTCGCACTTCTCCCCGCTCTATGACGACGCCCTCGAAAACGTGTGGATCCACCGTTTCGAACACCTGCTCTACCTCTCGGCGGCCATGATGTTCTGGTGGCAGGCGATCGGCCTGGACCCCACACCGTGGCGCATGAACCACCCGATCCGCGTGCTCTACGTCTTTCTTCAAATGCCCCAGAACTCCTTCCTCGCGCTCTCCATCTACAGTTCAAGCCACGTTATCTACAAGCACTACGAAACGCTCCAGCGAACGTGGGGACCATCGCCGCTCGCCGACCAGCAGCAGGCCGGGATAATCATGTGGGTCGTCGGCGACTTGCTCTTCCTCGGCGCTCTCTGCTTCGTCATTGCAAACTGGGTGAAAGCCGAAGACCTCGAGACCAAGCGCCAGGACCGTGTCCAGGCACGCCGCAAAGCGGAAGCGGCCCTCGAGCACGTCAAGGCCGGTGAAGGCTAGCCGAGGATCGCCACGTCCACGCCCATCGCCACGAACAGCAGCGCCAGGTAGAGCAAGGAATACTTGTACACAGCGATCGGCTCGATCGATGCAGGCCGTCGCCACAGCTGGAAGCACTTCGCCAAGAAGATCCCGCCCGTAATCACAGCCGTGGCCAGGTAGATCCATCCCAGTTCGCCGCCAGGCCCCAGCATCAGCGTCACCACGAACAGCATCGCCGCGTAGCGCACCACTTGGATGCGCGTCACTTCCGGCCCATCGGTCACGGGCAGCATGGGTACGCCAGCCTCGGTGTAGTCGCCCTGCAAACGCAACGCCAGCGCCCAGAAGTGCGCCGGCGTCCAAAAGAAGATTATCGCAAACATGATCAGCGGTGCGAGGGAGATGTCGCCCGTTACCGCCGCCCAGCCCACCATCGGCGGGAAAGCACCGGCCGCACCGCCTATCACGATATTCTGGGACGTCCGCC
Source organism: Tepidiformales bacterium (assembly GCA_038323265.1). Taxonomy (GTDB): domain Bacteria; phylum Chloroflexota; class Dehalococcoidia; order Tepidiformales; family Tepidiformaceae; genus PNKC01. Next base: position 8,850 of record JBBQGT010000013.1, on the reverse strand, counting down.
GCTTCAGCCAGAACGTGTAAATAAAGACGTAAAAAAGCAGCGCCGCCAGCGAAAGCCCAGCCGCCATCAGCGTAGTTGTGACCCACAGGAAGACGAAGGCGATCACTCCCAGCGCGATCCCGAAGGTTAGGCCAGCCGCCGGACTGATGGCGCCGGTGACCAACGGCCGCGATTGCGTGCGCTTCATGATCGCGTCGATGTCGCGGTCGTACCAACAGTTGATCGCGTTCGCGCCGCCCGCGGAAAGCGTGCCGCCAATCAATGTCGCCAGGATCAGCCACGTCCCCGGCCAGCCTCGTTGGGCCACGATCATCGGCGGCACCGTCGTAATCAGCAGCAGCACGATCACCCGTGGCTTCGTCAGCGACAGGTAGTTGCGAAACGTCGAGCCAACCTGGAGGCGAGGGAAAGGGAGCGCTTCGGCTGTCATGCGGAGGCCTTTGCCGGTGTGTGGTTCCAACTCGCCTGCAGAGCGCGAGACGGGACGTAGTACGTGAGGATGATAGCGCCAACCAGCGTGAACCAGATCGACGAGGCGATCACTGTGTGCGCAACGCTCAGATAGTCAGGGAAGGTGTACCAAACGTTCAAGGCCCCCACTAGAACCTGCGCGGCGTACAGCACGGCCAGCGTCATTGCAATTCGTCCTGACCAGAAGAGTCGCTCCCGTGACCGCCATGCAACCACCGCGAGCGGGACGATGAAAAAGATGAACAGCCCTGCCAGGTAGCGATGCACCATGTGCGTGATCTCCTGCGAATCGTTCGCGGGCAGAACCCCGCCGTTGCACGTGGGCCAACCGGTGCAGGCCGTGCTTGCGCCGCTCTCCGCCATGTACGCGCCGATCCACATCACCGCCGCCAGCCACGCGACCGCCGCGATCGCCAGCTGCCCAACGCGTTTAGTCGGCGCTTCTACGATGGCTCGCAGATGGGCCGAATGGGCGGGATCTTCGAGGTACATCGACAGCAGGACTGCCAGTTCGAAGCTCAGGACCAGCATCGCCGTGATCAAATGGGTGGCAACGATCTCGGGCGGCAATTCCTTGACCACCGTGACCGCGCCAAGAAGTCCCTGGATGCCAACCAGCGGCACCGCGATCGTCGCCGTCCAGACCGTGAAAGAGGCGTGCCGGTAGTACCGCCAGGCCATGATCGCCGTGGCGATCACGAGAAGCCCCACCACAGTGCCGAAGAAGCGGTGCGAGAACTCGATCAGCGAATGGCGCGTGGTCGGCGGCACGACGCCGCCGTGACAGGTCGGCCAGTCCGGACAGCCGAGTCCCGAGCCTGAAGCGCGCACGTACGCGCCGATCGCGATCAGGAGTAGCGTGGTCAGGCAGGTGGCGAGGGCGAGGCGCTGAGCATTCTTCATCCGGGGACGTGAGGACCCTTTCCGGTGTTCGCCAGCCGCCTGCGGATCGTTCTCGCGATGGGCCCTTGATGAACCTCCGCTGGTCCATCTCCGCCACCAACCTCAGGTTGCCACAAGGCCCGTCAGAACGCTACCGGACGGTAAGGCGTGCTAAAAACGTCCCCTAGAACCCCTGGCTGCCATCCAGCCAGCGCAAGGCATCGACGACTACGCCGCCCACCGCGATCTCCCAGTGAACGTGTGGTCCAGTGGAAAAGCCAGTGGTCCCCACGTAGCCGATCACCTGCCCCTTATGCACCAGGTCGCCAACTTGCGCCACGCGCGAGGTCATATGCCCATAAAGCGAAAATACCCCTCCGCCGTGGTCGATCACGATAAGGTTTCCGCGCACCGCGTAGAGCCCGCTCATCACGACCGTGCCGTCGTTCGTCGCAAGGATCGGTGTCCCCTCCGCGGCTGCCAGGTCCGTCCCACCATGGTGCCCCTGGATCGGACCGCCGTTGATCGAACGCTGCTCGCCGAAATATCCCGAGACGCAGGCGACGGCGGGCGGATTCGCGGCGCTGCACGGACCAAGATTCGGTTCCGCCAGTGGCAGGATCCATCCGGGCGTCCACTTCTTTGCCGTCACGCCGGCGTACACACCGGGCAACAGTGGGTTGTCGTCTGGGGGTGGAGGGGGCGGTGGCGGCGCGTTTGGGTCCGGCGGCGGTGGCGGCGGGACGTTAAACGAATCGACTGTCCAGTTGGTCTTCTTCACCAGGAGCGAACGTGTGTAGATACGGGTGTCCCCGATCTGATCAACCAGGTCGATGCTCAGCGTGGCGGCCCCAACCGGATCTTCGGTGCCGAGCCCCACGAACCCCACGAGTCCGCCCGCACCGTCCGCGACAAGCGGATAGCTCCGGCCGAAAATCCGGGCCGCGCCCGATTGGGCGTTGGCCACGGTTACCATCACGGCGCCGCTCTGGAACGCGGCAGGAGCTGAGACATTGACGTCCGGCCAGAATGCGTCACGGCCTACGCCGGGGGCGCGCAGCTTGTACGGCGGGCCAACTTGCGCCTCCACCACGGCGGTTGGCGCAGCAGCAACGGTGGCGATAGCTCGGCTCTCGCTCTGTTTGGCGTCCCGCGCCACGACAGCGCCGGCGAAGGCCACGGGAAATACGATCGCAGCGAGCACAACGTGATATCGCATGGCCTTAGCTTACCCTCGGAGTCCTCTGGAGGCAGTACTGGTTTAGCTCAGGGCAAGGTGGTACGGAACTGGCGCCGCGCCGCATCCCGCGAGGAATCGACCACCCCGAGCACTTTGGATGGCGCGGGGATGCCCCCCAGCACGAAGTTCCCGATCTCTCCTGCTGTCTGCACCCGCAGGTCCCCGTAGTTGAACATGGTGGCGAACAGGCCCTCGCGCACCACATTGATGTCCTCCACATCTACCAGGTCCGCCGAAGCCATTCGCTGCTTGATCCAGTTGAACTTCGTCGAATCGACGATTCGCTGGTCCGTCACAATCCAAACGTCATTCTGGTAGCGATACCAGGTGAAGTACCCGCGAATCGCCCAGAAGACTACCCAAACCAGGGCAACGACCAACGCAACCTTGCCGACCGTGCCGCCGAGCCCGGCCGTGATGTGCACGAGCCACAGCAGCGCTGCCGTCGGGACGATCAGCGCGAGCACGATACCCGTTAGCTTGGTGTAGAGGTAAACCCAGTGACGGCGGCAGAAGAGCACCACGCGCTCTCCGCCCTGCAGTTCGAATGGCAGCTTCTGGTTCGCTGGCGGCGGTTGAGGATCGAGAGCATCGTCTGGCATTGGGTGCGCAGTGTCGTACAACGGACGTCGCTGCGGCAACCCGAAGCGTCGCCGGTTATGGCTGTGCCGCCTGCAGTCGGGCAATCGTCGCATCGAGGTCGCGTACGCTCGTCACTTCGCGCATCTCCTTCAGGAACAGCCCAACATCCTTCGTCAACTGCCACACCTTCTCGATCTTTGGGCCCACGGGGTTCGACGAAGCCGGCGTATCCGCATAGGTCCCGTAAAACGCGAAGTACGCCTGGTTGAGCTTGCGGATGGTGATCCCATGGTCCGCAAGGTAGAGGCGCTTCTCTTCCATCGCCTTCTCCGCCTCATCCACCTTGCCATCATTCAACAGGTCATCGACTTGCAGGCGGAGGTCGTGCATCTCTTTGTTGAAGTCCACAGTCGGGGGCGGGGCCGCGGGCGCCTGGCCATCCTCCCCCGGCGGCAGAACGATCGGGTGCCGCTTCCTGATCACGTTGGCGATCTCCCTCCCAGCGATGTTCGCCGTGGTCTCGTTCAGCGTCTCGGCGTCTCCGCCCTTTCCCCACTGCTGCCCCAGGGGGAAAAACGCCAGATAGTGGTGCGTCCATTCGTGCGACGCCGTATCCATGAACGAATCGAACGACCGGTCGTCCCGCACGATCGCCGGGTAGGCGGCCAGCCCCCCAATCGAGATCACCAGCGAGACGCTGTCCTTCGTGTCCGCCCGCGTTTCGATGCTTTCGATGTCTCGCAGCGTCAGGTCGTTCTTGAGGAGCTTGTCGCTGTCCCGCTTGATCACGCTGCGGGGCGACTTAACAAGCAGCCGCGGAGGGCTGGTCAGTTCGAAGTCCACCGGCGGCCAGGTGATTTTCACGTCGCTGAACAGCGGCAGCCCCTGCTGCAAGCCTGCTCCCGTGACCGCTTCGTCGATGTATCGCTCAAGCAAGCGTTCCACGTCATTCTCGTAGGCGGCGCGCTCGCTTGTGAGCGTGTCTAGCAGTCTCAGGTCCGGGTTTGCCGCGTTCGTCTGGGCGCGAAGCTCGCTCGTTAGCTTGAAGTAGCTCTGTACGGCGGCCAGTCCCTCTGCGTCGTCTGGCTCTGGACCAATCCCAAGCCGGGCGAACGCGTTGTCGAGAAGGTTATTCGCCTCCCACTTCCACAGGTGGTACTCGTACGGTCCCAGGGGCCCGCGCGTCCAGAGGACGCTCAGAGCGATCCCCAGCGTTATCCCTAGCATGCCCGCGCCGGTCGCGATCAATGCCCACGCGGACGGTTGCCACAACCGGTACTCCACCGTGGCCGCAGCAGGGACGGGCCGTAAGGAAGTCATTCCTGCCAAGCATACCGAGCGCAGCCCATAAGACGGCGGCAAGCGTCGCTTTCGCTATCCCATTACGTGCCGCCGCGTACAGTTATCCAGACGCCATGACAGCCAGCAGCGCTACTTCACGCGACGTTCCGCGCGGGTCCCGTCCCGCATTCCGTATCCACTACGCGTCCTTCGAATCCCGTGTGGCGGCCGGTGCACTGGACGTTCTGGTGCTCTTCATCATCGCTTCTCTTTTCGTCACCGCGGGTTCGCTCGTCGTCCTCGTCTCCTCCGACTTCGAGAAGGTCGAACCCACGGGTAGCGCGCTCAACATCTTCTGGGTCTGTGTTGGGGCCATTCCACCGGCTCTGCTGCTCTATTTATTCGTTGGCCTGGCATGGAAGGGCCAGACGATCGGAGCCTCAGTCATGCAGCTTATGGTCATCCGTTCCGATGGCCGCCCGCTGGGCGTCATCGGCTCCATGGCGCGCGTGATCGGTCTCCTCATCTACGTCCTCATCGCTGCCCTGGGCATCATCGTCGCCTTCGCCTTCCGCGATTCCACGCCGCTCGCCGCTGCCTCCGTCAGCGTCACCTTCCTGCTCATCGCCTTCGGCTTCATCGGGGCGGCCTTCGATTCACGGCGGCGCACCCTGCACGACCGTATAGCAGGGACGATCGTCGTCCGCCTGGTCTAGAGGCTCCATGGAACCCTACGCAACCGCCCAACCGGCCCGCGAGGGCCATTCGCACCGCGACCGTATCTACGGCTCCGCCACCTCGGGGCGGGACGGCCGGCGAGCGCTCGCTGGCATTCTGCTGGCGATCTCCGTCTTCTTTCTTGTCGGTGCAATTAGCGTCCGCCAGGTGACCGAGCCTCGCTACGCCCACGCTTTACTCGAATCCGGAATAGCCGTCACAACGGACATCGACCCGGTAATCGCCGAGAATCGCGAAGCCCTGCGCCAACTCGTCCAGGCCAGCTCCGCAGCCACGTTTACCATCCCCGATTACCCGCTCGATATCGTCCTCTCGCGTGACGAAATCACAAAGACCAGCGACGCCCAGTTGCGCGACCTCGTACTCGGGCGGTCGGCGTCCCTCGTCTACGCCGAAGGCTTCGCTGCCTTCGACCGCACTGGAAATCAGCAGGTCAGCCGGTTCTCGTCGCAAGGCGGCCTCGAATTCGCCGTCGGCCAGGTTTCGGAGGACACGCATTCCCTCGCCAGCCTCTTCTCCATCGTCCTCGTCGTTACCACCGCCGCGGCTGCATGCTTCCTTCTCCTTGTCGGCCACGGTTGGGGCCGTTTGCGGGCGGTCGGCTTTGCTGTTCTTGGTGGCGCCATCCCCGGACTCATCTTTGCCGTCATCGCGCGGTTGCTTGCCGATTCCGCTGGCGGTAGCGACCCGTTCGTCGCCGACCTTCGAAGCATCGTTCGCACCACAATCGACGTCCCCTTGCGAAACTACGAGGTCGTAGTCCTCCTCGGCGTTGTGCTCACGGCCGTCGCGTTCGTTTTTGGGAGGCTCGAATCACGCGCTCTTGGGTCCGCTGCCGACGGATTCGACGACGACTATGCCGCTTAATCCGGCCTAACAGCACCTTGCATGGCCGCCGGGCCATTGCCGATATACGAGGTGACATGACAGGGAGCCGCCGAGGCTTTGCACGCGAACGCCATTCCATCCTGAAGGTGGGCATCTGCGTGTTTGCGTTGGCTGGGTTCACCGGTGGGTGGGCGGCGTTTTCCGCCAGCCACGACGAGCCAAAGCCTGCAGTGGCGGCCGTCAGCCAGCTGTCGCCAACGCGCACACCGACGGCAACCGCCACTCCTACGTCGCGCAACGCAATTCCGCCAGTCGGCACCCCGGCGCCAGCCATCCCGGACCGGACCCCAACTCCCGCGCCCTCGGCGGAGGCGACGCCATCGACCACCAAGCCGAACTCGACCATCGCCCCGAAGAAGAAGTCGCGAGGCTCCTGAGGTGAGTTGGCGGATTTCGGGCCTCGTGGCGCTCGGTCTTGTGCTCGGCGTTTCCGTGGCGCGGCTTTCGCAGGACCCGGACACCGGCACGGCCACCTGGGACGCGGAGCGCGCCGCGGGCTTTGCGGCCTACTTGCTGCTCTGGGCATCAGTGGCCCTTGGCCTTGGCGTGCATTTCCGTTTCCGGCCAGCGAACGGGCCACTGACGCTGATCCTCGAATCGCACCGCATCTGCTCGGCGCTGGCGCTTTCGTTCGTTGCCGGGCACGTGACGGCGCTATTGGTCGACCCGGTGGTGCACTTCAGCCCGCTCGATGCGTTCGTGCCGTTCACTTCCAGCTACCGGGCAATCCAGGTGGGGCTGGGGACGACGGCGATGTGGCTGCTGGCGATCACCCTGTGCAGCACAGCGGCTGCCGGGCGAATGCGCTACGCCACCTGGCGGAACCTTCACTACTTGGCCTATCCCTGCTACGTGGTGGCGTTGATCCACGGGTTCACGGCCGGGACGGACGCCACGAGCGTGCTGGCGCTGAGCGTGTACGCCACGACAGCCGCTGTGGTCGCGGCGCTCACGTTCGCGCGCGTGCTGGGGCGGGGGTTCATCGCGGCGGGTGAAGCGCCGAGCCCGATCGGCTAGTCGTTGAGGCCAAGGCCGCGTAGGAATGCCTCGTTGTTCGGCTCTCGCCCGAGGAAGCTCCGCACCAGTTCGTCGCCGTCCACGGAACCGCCGCGTTCGAGCACGGTCTTGCGGTAGAGGCGCCCGGTTTCGGTGTCGAGCGGTCCGGCAGCTTCGAAGCGGGTGTACATGTCGTCGCCAAAAACGTGGGACCAAAGGTAGCCGTAGTACCCGGCATCGTAGCCGAAGAGGTGCCCGAAGCCCGACTGGAAGTGGGTGCCCGGCAGGTAGGGAAAGCCAGTGATGAGGTGCAGCGCCTCCACGCCCTTCGTCGTATCCCCATCGAACCCGGGCGAGTGGTAAGCGAAGTCTAGAGTGGCGAAGAAAATCTGCCGCGAGGTGAGCACGCCAGAGTTGAGATTCTTGGCGGCGACCATCGATTCGAGCAGATCCTGCGGGAGCGGCGCTCCGGTCTCGTGGTGGCGGGCGAAGCTGGCGAGTACCTTCGGCTCCCAGACCCAGTGTTCGAGCATCTGCGAAGGCGCTTCAACGAAGTCACGCTCGGTGGCCGTGCCGCTGAAACGAGCACGCTTCGCGTGCGTCAGCGTTTGATGGAGGATGTGGCCGAACTCATGAAAGAACGTCACGACCTCGGTGTGCCGAAGGAGGGAGGGTTGAGTCCCACTCGGCTTGGTGAAGTTGGCGACGATTGCGCTGACCGGCGCTTGGTACTCGCCGCCGGGCAACTGGCGCGCGCGGCGGAGAGTGAACGCTGCCGCATGGCCATACTTGTTTGGCCGCGGAAAGAGATCCATGTAGAAACGCGCGAACGGTTCGTTGCCATCGGCCTCAAAAATGTCGAAGGCCTGGACATCAGGGTGCCAACGGGGCGCCAATGGGGCGGGCTCGTAGCGCACCCCGAGCATGGATTGAGTGACCTGAAAGAGACCATCGATGCAGGCGTCCAGCGGGAAGTACTTGGCGATCTCGAATTCATCGACGGCGTAGCGGCTCTTCAGGAGTTCGTTGTTCCAGTAGCGCCAGTCCCAGATATTGACCTCGCTTGAGCCCGTACGTTCCTCGGCCAGGGCACTGATCTCGGCCAGGTCCCGCGTGGTTTTCAGCGCCACTTTCTCGCGCAGGTCGGCGAGGAAGGCGTCCACGTTCTGGCGGCGCTTCGCCATGCGCGTCTCCGTGCGGTACGCGGCCCACGAGTCGTAGCCCAGGCGTTGTGCAACCTCGGCGCGCAGGGCGATCGCCTGTTCGAGCACTTTCACGTTGCCGTCTCCGCCCTTGCGCTGGTCCTTCTCGAAGAGCTGCTTGCGAAGGTCGGAGCTTTGGGCATTGGCCATGAATGGCTGGATCTCGGGGTAGTCCAGGGATACCCGGTAGCGCGTTTCGCCACCCTTCTCGACAGCCTTTAGGCTCTCGATAAAGCTCTCTGGCAGTCCGGCGAGATCCTGGCGCCGCACCTCGATTCCATCTTCCCATTCGTCGATCGCTTTGCGGAACTGGACGTCCAATTCGACCAGTTTGTCGAAGAGTTTGCGAACCTCGGCGCGGTCATTCGCCGGAAGTTCGAAGCCATTGCGGCGGTAGTCGCGGAGTTCGTATTCGAGCAGCCGCGCGTCTTCGCCTTCGAGAGTTTGTGCTTCGGGCAGCGCGGCGAAGGCCTTAATCGCGGCATAGAGGTCTTCGCGGAAGGAGAGCGCGATGCCGTACTTGTCCAGCTTTTCGTCCCATTCGCGGGCCGAGGCTCGCAGTTCGTCGTC